>JAYNUL010000127.1:0-279 GCA_038281125.1 Fidelibacterota bacterium
TGATAACGAGAGCTTTAACTCTATCGCTCCGATAGAGAGCCTCTATCCCGATTTGGCCCAAAACACTGTCTCAAATGCAACTGCCGATGCGCTGAATCCGGAGCCATCCGTGAGCACGCGCATCATCTACTGGTACCACCCTGATTATGTTGGGAATGTAGACCTGGTTACGGACCTAAATCAAGAAGCCTATGAGTTCTACCTCTACAACCCTTGGGGCGAGAGTCTCTACCATTGGGAAAGTGGTTCGTCAAGTTGGAATTCACCGTACAGGTTTAA
>JAYNUL010000127.1:289-5166 GCA_038281125.1 Fidelibacterota bacterium
CTCAGAGTATGGATGAGTGTGGATCCTTTATCCCACCGGACTAGAGAATCCTATCAATATACAGGTAACAATGCTATTTCAGCAATTGATCCTGATGGCACGAAGGTAAAGTGGAACCTCGATGGAATAATTGTTGGATTCAGTATGATGTTTACGAAAACAGGACGTGAGAATCTAAAGGCTATGATGGCTGATAAAGAATATACTTATCAATTTGTATTGAGACGGGCCGTTGGGATTTCATACGATGAAAAGACAAAAGAATATGGATTAATTGGAGGCTTTCAGGATGTAGCGGCTGATGACCCATGCACAATGCTTCATGTAATATATCTAGGCTCTAGAAGGGCTATTAGAAGAACTGAAAAACGCCATAACAAGGATATTTCTCAAATAGATTCAAAGTATTTGCACAGTGTCCTAAGAATGATGGCTAATGGAGGGGCTAGGTTTGAAAGAATGGAAGATTATAGAGAAAATGCATATTCAAATTTGATTGGAAAGGATAAGGCATGGAGAAGAAGTTTTTTCAAGGAGTATAATTTCATACCTGGTGGAGAGAGAGGTTATAAGTCCTACAAACCATATAAAGAACGTATATTAGAATTTGTTGCTAGAATCGCAATTCACGAGTCAACCCACGGATTGGTTGAGTCGGGTGCCTGGAGGGATAGAGATGATGATTATAGAGCAACTCAACCAAGTCCTAGCAATGAGAGCTTTCCTCAATTAAGGGAAAAGCTTTGGTTTGAAGAACACAAAGGAAAAAGGTTTAAAAGATGGTGGTAAAATTTAAATGGTCTTTTGCTCTACTAGTTTTGATATTAGTAGACTTACCTGTGTATGCTTATGAGAATGAATGCGATACAGTCAATAGAATTGTCTTTCAAGAGCATCTGGATCAATTCGTAACTATCCCAAGTAATGTAAAAGCAATTGGAACACTAGAAGTTCATGGAAATAAAGCCCGATACATTCCAGAAATAATACAGAATCATATTTTGCTAGATTCTCTAGTTATTGTTAATGGAAAACTAAGGGACCTTTGGAAAGACAAAGGAATGTTTAATGAAGAAATATACGTTGAAACCATTCGTCTTACTAACTGCAGTTTGAAAATAAACAGGAGGATGCTTAGACGAATGATATTTCATGAAGGAAGATTAACCTGTAACACATTAATCATTGAAACGAAAAGGAAGCCAAATGCGAGGTTAATCGGCAAATTATCCTCAATTTTGAAAACGGATAAAATTTTAGTAATCGTGCAAAATGATAAATTTGAGTATGACTATAGCGCTTTTTGAAATACATCTATAGTCCTCAAACTTTGGGATTCCACAACTGGAAATCAGACCTTATGTTAACTTAAAAAAGTTTCAACTCAGTCCTTAATATTGTACAAATGCGATTTACTTTTAATCGTCCAGCACGGTGGACAGTAAATCGAATCCACGTTTCCATTGTGATATTTCGGGCTAAATCCCAATTGTTCAAGTACTAATGGGTCATTTAAATAAATCCTTTTCAAGTCTACTTGTACCTTTATTGCTGTATCCATTACCTGATTTACTAACTATTGTTTCAGAGTATTGATTTTATTATTGTTCTCTATTGAAGTTACAATGGCCTCAATGAAGTCAGGTTCATAATTGGGGTAATATTGATTAGTGTCTCCATAATATTTCGGCCTTAGATTTAGCTCCTTACTGACCAATGAATTAGCATTCAGGACTTTTAGGGTGCAGCTGTCCATATACCATTTAATATTCTCTGGAAATTGTATAAATCCATTCCCTCTGTTTTCCATCCATTTAGATAGTTCACCAACATCTTTTGGTAATCTTTCGTGAATCTGGTGGTATGAAATTATATAGCTTGACGCATAATGAAGCATGGATTGCTCTGATGAGTTTTCTTCTTTTGGTGTACTACAGGCCGTTACCAGAATTAGTATGCATATATATTTCATGATCCATGTTTTTCAAAGAATTTTTTCACCAATTCATTATAGGTGTTCTTAAGCCCTTCAAGCTTCTTTTTTTGTATTTCGGTTATTTCGTTTTCACCGTTGTGTAATTTATCATAGTATGATCTGTATTCGTTATAAGCTCTTCTAAGCGCCATATAGTCTTTCACTAGCGGATCAGAGTTTACTAATCTATCATATTCTCGATTTACTTTGGAATTATGCAGAGCTTTTAGCTGATTAAAAATTGACTTATCTTGAATAACAAAGTGGAATACAACATCATCATTTTTACCGCCAATCATTTCAACAACAAACCCGCTTTCACCGCTAGTAGTGCTAGCTTGTCCTGTACCTTGAGAGCCAGCGTCAAACTCAATGGAATGAACATTATAGTATCGCATTGCAGACTTCAGGTGCCCATAAAAACTGCCTGAAACTTTTATGCCTTCAATATTCAAATCAGCATTTCCTTTTACTTCGTTACCAAAATAAACATCTTTTATCCCATCTCCAGCTAATTTCACTTCAACATTGGGTTTTATCTTTCTTCTAGTGGGAGTGAAATATTCTGAAGTCCAACTTCTACTTGCATAACTTTCAGCCTCTTCTCTTATAACATCATAATCTGCCTCTGCCATACTTTTAGCTGTTTCGTGGAACAGATACTTGAAGTGTTTAACCATTGCTGGTAGACCGGGCCATTTCCCATCTGGATCTAATAAGGTAATGGCATTGTTTCCACTATATATGTAGGACTCCATTGTCTGTTCAACTAAAGGATCCACACTCATCCACACACTGAGCTTAGGATGATGATACCTAGCTCCGTAGTAATGCATACCCGTCTCCGCATCAAACTCCTTGGAGTTAAACCTGTACGGTGAATTCCAACTGGATGAACCACTTTCCCAATGGTAGAGACTCTCACCCCAGGGGTTGTATAGATAGAACTCGTAGGCTTCTTGATTAAGGTCTGTAACCAGGTCTACATTCCCAACATAATCGGGGTGGTACCAATAGATGATACGGGTGCTCACGGATGGCTCTGGATCCAGTGCATCGGCAGTCGCGTTTGAGACAGTATTTTGAGTCAAATCGGGATAGAGGCTCTCTATCGGAGCGATAGAGTTAAAGCTCTCGTTATCAGTGATTTGACCGAAATTAGTCATAATAAACCTTATGTTAACCAAACCCGAGACACCCTTAAACAGATGATTTTGATTGTAACATACTGATTTAGTGGACATCATGAAGGTTTACGTTGATGATTTGGTATCCTATAAGATACGAAAATCACACGTAAATCCTCTCCCCAGATTCTTACAACATTACTTCTTTTTATCTATCAGCTGCACAGGTATAAGCCCACTAGAGTGTGAATAGTAGGCGTCAAAATGCTCACGATCAGTAACAAATATTGAAGAGTCTTTCAAAAGACAGAAATACAACTGTTGCATTCTTAAGTCATTCATACATAATGGAGTAAAAAAGGCGTATTCTCCAATCAACCCAATGTCATCACACTTGCTGTATGAACACCTAGTTTTTTTCTCTGGTAAAAAAGACATTGAGTCTAGATTTTTTCCTTCAAAAATAATCCTGTCAACATTGTAGCTAATTCCAGAATAACTATACAAGCTATCTAGAACCCAAATGGAGGCGTCATGAGAATTCATGTCTTTAGTATCATTTCCAGAGCTACTCAACGCCATAGTTAAACCAAGCACCAACAGTCCTAGAAATGTCAATCTGGTTTTATTTACATCGTGTTTCATTAAATAGTTTTTGATCTATTTTACTAAAATAGAAGTTTGCCGACTTTACATTTCCTTCAGCCTGAGCTGTTAAGTATAGGTTGTAGTAGCTTTCGTTGATAATGATTTTTTCATAGCGAAGCTTATCAGCTGTTGGTAGATTGTTCCATGCATTAGTCTTTGCCTCTAATGAGCCCATCCATGCCATGGCCATATACCAATCCTGTGAATGCGTAGTTCCATTTTCACTGTCAAACTGTTTCATTCCCCTAACAAATAATTCAATATTGCCTTCAGCCATTGTTTCATGTTGGCCGTGGTAACCTTCAGGGGTTCCAGCACCATTGGGGTATAGCCCGGACTCTTCTTTCTTCATGTGTCGGTCTAGTGTAGGATAATGTGACCGCGTCCCTTCTTCTTCAATCAAGTGGTATTTATTGTGAAGAAGCTCATGTAAGATGACTTTTGCTGCAAATGCTGGGTCCACTACTAGTTGATCATTTTTGATCATTGCAGCTCCTAAATACATGGTATTTGCATCTGGAGCGTACGCATAAGCTCCTGTAGTTTTTGCATCATACTTTATAGTAAGGTCAGCATGATTAAGTTGATACCTTCGAGAAAATGCTTTAAAAACTCCTGTTTTTTGCAATTTATCAATCACGTTTGTTCCAGCGGTAGGAATATTGGACGCGATAATAACTTCTAAGCCATCCGTGTCAATTAAGATTATGGGACTGTTACCTGTGAATGCGTAAGAATCCAATGTTTTGCTTACCAACGGATCCACACTCATCCACACACTAAGCTTAGGATGATGATATCTAGCCCCGTAGTAGTGCATTCCCGTTTCAGCATCAAACTCCTTGGAGTTGAATCTGTACGGTGAATTCCAACTGGATGAACCACTTTCCCAATGGTAGAGACTCTCACCCCAGGGGTTGTATAGATAGAACTCGTAGGCTTCTTGATTAAGGTCTGTAACCAGGTCTACATTCCCAACATAATCGGGGTGGTACCAATAGATGATACGGGTGCTCACGGATGGCTCTGGATCCAGTGCATCGGCAGTCGCGTTTGAGACAGTATTTTGAGTCAAATCGGGATAGAGGCTCTCTATCGGAGCGATAGAGTTAAAGCTCTCGTTATCA
>JAYNUL010000128.1:0-1048 GCA_038281125.1 Fidelibacterota bacterium
ATTTTAACAAAATCATCTTTCCTTTTGCTGAGTAATTTTCATTATTGATAGTATAAAAATAAACTCCGGATGTTTGTTGATTACCTCCACTATTAGTACCATCCCATGAAATTATATGATTTCCTTTTGAATGATATCTATCAGTGAGAGTGATAATATGCCTTCCTCTTATGTCTTTTATTTGGATACTGATAAATGATTCTTCCATTATTTTATAGGATATTTTGGTAAAAGGATTAAAGGGATTGGGATAGTTTGAATGAAGAATAATATTATTTGGTACATACTCTTTATTTTTTATATTTAATTCAGTCAACTGCTCAATTGCACCTTCGCCAATTAAATCATCATAATAATAATTACCTGGTGTCCAAAATAAATTTATATCTGCCACATAGCCGCTATGATAAAGTAAATATGAAGTAGAAAGATTTAATATAATTGTTTTTATATCATCCTCCTGAAAGGTTTCATTTTCTTCCTGACATAATAGGGTACATACAAAGTTAGTAGGAAATTCAAAATCACAATGATCCGCCTCAGAAATAGAAATAGCATTCCCATTTTCTGCTTCTAGATATACATTAAGTCCATTACCATATGCATTGCAGCTGCTTGACTCTCCAAGCAATCCCCAAACAGGAATCGATAACATATTGGCATGCATCAACCCTAAGAATTCTCCACCAGAGTCTTCATAAGCTCCATCGGTCAAATCCAGGCCTAATATTGCGATAGCATTTGTATCCTCTGTAGCTGCGACAATTGCTCTCATTGCTCCAGCTGAATGACCTACATATATAACTGGCCTACCGTCACTAAAATAATCTGATACATCTCTCAAGTCTATTGCATCTTGTAATGGGTCATTATCAAAGATTGATGAATAAAGGAGATTCAATGTTATTACTCCCAATCCCCAGCTAGCATAGTGCTCAGCTAGTTCATGATATGAGTCCATATTTCTTGAAAATCCATGAACAAATGTTACTTGTGCAGAATGGTCTATATTAGCTGGGTTATAAAATCTATATTCTATTGATTGACC
>JAYNUL010000128.1:1058-1940 GCA_038281125.1 Fidelibacterota bacterium
CCGCGCCCCCCCCACCACATCACCAGGCCTATAAACACTACAATCTCTTGATTGACCACTAGAAAGTGTAAATATATCGCTTGATACTGATACCTCATTTGGCCCGGTATTTGAATAATTTGAATATAAAAATGAATGGATAAGGATAATGAAACCTACCCCTGTGTTAAAGTACCATAGGATTGAATATAACATGTCTAATCTATATTACATTTTTTATGAATATCTGATTTTAATGGTTTTAAATGGACATGTTCTTTAGGAATAAAAAAACTGGCCAATATCTCTAATAAAATAAAAAAGGTAGCAATAGTTGCGGTTACGTAAGCTCCCTCAGATAGAGCAGAAAAAACCTCGATGAAATGACTAATCCCGTGTAATCTAAGCCCCCACCTTAAAAATTCAAGAAAGTGTTTTTTTACCATGCTACGAAATTTTCAACTAAAGTATAATAGAGTAAGAGTTAATTCTTTCTTACAATCATTAAGGTAATATCATCATCTAATTGAGTGCCTCTTATCCAATCTGTCCCAAGTTTTGAGAGAGTGCTTAAAAGGGTCTGTGGGTCTTGTTCAATATTATCTAACATACATTTATAAACCGCCTCATAACCTAACATTTCCCCTTTTATATTAGTAGCCTCTGGCAATCCATCTGAAAGAAAAATCATGACATCTCCAGAATTAAAGTCATAGACATCAGATTTATAGTCTTCAGCTTTGAGTGAGCCAAGTGGTAAACCTACCTGAAGAATTTCTTTAAGCTTTTTCTCTTTAGAATTATACATGTATAGTGGTGGCATTCCAGCAGATGAAAATTCTACAGAACCATTTTTTAGGTGACCAATATTAAGTGCCATTCTATTTTGCCCTAGGTCAATGT
>JAYNUL010000128.1:1950-5060 GCA_038281125.1 Fidelibacterota bacterium
TTTGATAACCGTATTTAGTTGATTCATAATATCTTTAGTATCTGGTTGAGAAATCCCATGAAGTCCTGCTTTGGTTATGGATACCATCATACCTGCAGTCATTCCGTGACCTGTAGCATCTCCAGTTACTAAATAGATACTGCCATCATCCTGTTCAAAAAAGTCATAATAGTCTCCACCTACCTCTGTAGCTGTATCAATTTTGGCTGCGATCTCATATTCAGGAAGTCTTGGAATGTATGATGGCAATAAATCAAGTTGAAATTGCCGAGCGAGTTCAAGTTCTTCAGTTTTCCTGAGTTCCTCATTTTCTCTCTTATCTCTTTCTTTAACATATTGCAGGTAATAGTAGATACCAGTTGAAATAAGAATAAAGTATATCGCATAAGCCCACCAAGTTGCCCATGGTGGAGGAAAGACTGAAACCTGAACTTCTGCTGGCTTTTCATTCCACAAACCATCATTATTAGAACCTGTAACTTGAAAAACATACTCACCTGGTGGAAGATTTGTATAGCTCGTAAATCTTCTGTTTCTTGCATCGATCCAATCTGGATCATATCCAACCATTCTGTATTTATACTGATTTTTCATTGTCCTAGTATAGTTAAGACCATTAAAATCAAATGAAATCCCTCTATCTTTGTATGTAACATTTAAACTTCTAGACTGGGATCCTATATTTCCAAATATAATTTTTTTACCATCTTTATATACTGCAGAGATATCAATCATGGGTGGATTTGGATTTTTGAATATTCTTTCAGGATCAACATAACTAACTCCATTGCTACCACCAAAATAGATTTTCCCATCGATTCCTTTAATAGCAGCATCAAATAAAAATTCATTGCTCTGAAGGCCATCTTCAGCATAATAATAGTCTAAGAAGGCTTCAGTAACTGGGTTGAATCTACAGATGCCATTTTTTGTTGATATCCAAAGGTATCCATCATCATCAGGAATAATTGCATTTACGGTATTATCAATTAAACCTCCTTCCTTTTCATAATATCTTTTGGATTTCCCAGTGTCTTTATTGAATCGTACCATTCCTGTTGGCCAGGTTCCAATCCAAAGGTTATTTCGACTATCCTCAGACATAGATATTATCATTCCACTTGGTATTGAGGTAGAATCTTCTGGATTATGGAAAAACTTATCTATTTTTCGTTCTTCAACACTGACCTTAAATAATTGACCATTTCCCTTGCCAAACCACAAGATTCCATCCGAATCTTCATAGAAAGTTTTAGGAATATTTCCATGAAGATCTCTTATTACCCTTTGAATAAATGTAGCCAACTCAAGTTCAGGTCCTGAAAACATTGATAACTCAGTAGTACGATTAATAAAAATATCAGAATTCTTCATTTTAGCATTCAATGCATTACTAGTATTAAATCCCACCCAAAATATTTCCCTACTATCAAAAAGAACTTCCTCAATATTCCAACCCCATAAGGTAGTCCTCCACATTCCTTCTGCTCTATTTTGCTTCCATTGATCCAATATCTTTCCATTTTCGAGGTCGTATTTTGTCAAAACTCTAATATTATTTTCCCTGTCCCAGCTTGTAAAGTGCGCTATCGATCCTGTTGTATGAAAATCACCATTTAAATAAAATTCAGGGAACCCAAATGTTTCCTTTTTTAACTCTTTTTTAATAGGGTCAAACAAAAAATAACTAGGGCCATTATTAAAAATTATAGATCCGTTTGAATGAAGCCCCATATTGCTAATATTAGGATTTGGAAAAGAATTTTTAATTAAACCTTGTTTATAGGGTAATAGGCCAAATTTTTGATAATAGGGATCATAGATACTGATACCCATTGTTGATGTACTAACCCACATCGCCCCTGCTTTGTCACGGTAAAGGAAATTTATTCTATTATCTCTTAATGCATTTCCATTGTTTCTATCCTGAATTAATCTGGTTGCAGAACCAGTTTGGGGATTAAATCTCAGAACTCCCCTATTAGATGAACTGAGCCAAATTTCGTTCTCGCTCATAAACTCAAGGCCATTAGGTTCAAAAACAAAATTATCTGTTTTATCTGGGTCTAAATCATAGTATTTAAACATACCTGTTGATCTATTAAACCTGCATAGACCTGGAGTGTCATCATTTCCTAAACTCCATAGATAATTCTCATTGTAAGGATCTTTGATTATTTTACCTAATCCTCTCTTATATTTTGTTTTATATCTATCAATTATCCCCTCTTCAAAATCAAATAGAACCATTCCAGATCTGTTTGACATCCACATAGTTCCATCTTGATTAATTTCAATATCTACAGGGTTCCATTTGAATTCTTTTGTGCTATATACTTTATCTCTATTTAGATTTTTCTTTAATTTGTTTTCATAAACTCCAATACCCCAAAACTCTTTGTAATCAGGCGGCATTAGCGACCATGAATTAAAAGAGTGATATAAGTCTGAAACAAATCTGAGTTTGTAGCTTCCTTTATCCAATAATATCTTCTGAACTGTTAACCTATTATCTATAGAACCACCAGCATAATTGGCATGGGTAGTATCCTCATCCCAGGGCGACCAAACTTTATTTCCTTCTAAATCTTCAATCCAACCATAATCATACTGGCCGTTTTTATTTGATAATTCATACTCCCCCATTAATACCACAATCACACTGTCTTCACTGTCGATGATGAGATCTTCTGTAATATCAACTTGATTTCCTGGATTAAGAATGGTTGAAAGAGCTGTTTCATTTTTTATTATAAATGATAAATCATCGTAAAACTCCTTTTTAAAAATGGAATCTTGAACAGCCTTATATTTTTCAAGTTTTTTTCCGTTTTCATCCATTAATACTAAAAAGCCACCAACAGGACAAATAATTCGTCCATCTGGTAACTGATTAACCATTACCTCATTTAAAAAAGTAAGTGAGCTAAACATGGGGTTTTCAATAGGAAGTATTCTTTTAACTTTTTCAGTTTCCAAATCTAATTTGTTTAAAAAACCTGCATTAGTAGATATCCATACGTAGCCCTTTTGATCTTCAAAAATATACCTGGGTGCACCTTTTGAAATAGATGAAGTGTCATAGTGCATATATTGATAAGACTCCATTG
>JAYNUL010000129.1:0-5015 GCA_038281125.1 Fidelibacterota bacterium
TGCAAACTTGTTGAAAACGTTAAAAATGTAAACGTGAGAATTAATTTTTTCATTTTGTTATCCTGGGATGCTATAATTTTTATCAACAACCCTCTGATGTTGAAAACAGTAAAATATTCAAAAAAGCCCTATTTAGACGCCGAAATATATCTAAAATAAAGTGTAATAAAATTATAATTGCTAGCTTTTAAACTGTTCGGTATTTGATATTGTGACAAGGGTCACATGTTTATTAATGTTTATTGAGTTTAAAGAATTTTCTCATCAATAAACTGCTGAAAAAAGTCAACAGCAGACTTATTCACAGGTGTATAGTCTATATTTAAATCTTTTATACTTTTACTATTATCGAAGAAAACTACATGCCCAACATTGTTTGAAACAAAACTTCTTTTTACTCCAAAAAATGGTGCTAGAAGCCAGAATATGAACTTTGGTGCTCTCATTTTAGGGAAGGGATAAGAGTTTCCGAATGCTTCAATAAGAATTTGACCTAATTCTAAAAAAGATACGCTATCTGAATTTAGAATGTATCTTCCGCTTAACTCTGGATTTAAGGCTGCATTCAAATGCGCTTTCCCGACGTCACGAACATCAACCATTCCTAGTGTAATATCCGGGGCTCCATACTTGAGGTCTCCATCTCCCATTTGAAGCATTACTTTTTTACTTTGAAAGTTTGAATGTGGATTTAATGCCGGCCCCAGGACAAAGGAAGGATTGATTGTAATTAAATTCCATCTATCCTGCTCTTTACACATTTCCCATGCCTTTTTTTCAGCCAATGTTTTTGAATAACTATATTCGCTATTAGTTAATGAAGAACTTGTGTTCCAAATGGTCTCATCAAAGGTACGATTTGGAGCGTCAAGAGAGTCAATCGCATCACCATAAATAGCAGCAACACTACTGGTAATCACCACTCTGGTTACAGTGTCAGTTTTATTAACACTGTTTAAGACGTTCATGGTTCCTTTTAAAGCAGGGTCAACAAGATCTCGCTGTGGGTCTTTTGTTTCCAGTAAAAATGGTGAAGCAGTATGCACAACAATTTGACATCCTTCCATTGCTTTGCTGTAAGAGCCCTCATCGAGTAGATCAGACTCAAAAAATTTGATTTCCCCATCGTAATTATTTGCGATTTGATCTAAGTGTTGCCTTTTATTTTGATTACCAGCATCTCTTATTGCAGCATGAACCGTAAATCCCTCTTCAAGAAAGTGTTTTACCACCCAACCTGCCACATATCCAGTTGCTCCTGTAATCAGCACAGGAAGATTTCTATCTATTTTCATTTATTACCTAATAATTTTTTCTTTTAATTATAGAGCACTATTTTGATCAAGTAGCCATCAATTTTAATTCTTGTCCAATAGATAGCTCTATTTGCGAACTTAAAGAAACCTTTAATGATAGGTCTTTACACTCTAATTCTATTTTATGTTCTGAAGCAACTTCTCTTATCGATTCGATTTTTCCAACAAAAACTTTTTTCCCTGATGCTAAATCTTCATCATATAAACTAAACTGATTTGGTCTGATTGAAATCCAATCCTTGTTTGTTTCAGTGTCATAAAATTTATTTTTTGAATCCGGAAACATCTCTAAAGGGATGAAATTAGTATCTCCGAAAAGTAAAGCGATTTTTTTTGATTGTGGATTATTATAAAGCTCATTAGGAAGTCCATTCTGCATTACCTCACCCTTATCGATCACAATTATTCTATCTGACATCTCCATCGCATCCATTATATCATGAGTAACTATAATTGCTGTTATTTTAAATTTCTTTAACAGATTGCGAATAACTAGTGCCAGATTTGCTTTTAGGTTGTAATCTAGGTTACTTAGAGGTTCATCCATTAAGACCAATGATGGATCTATAGCTAAGGACCTTACAATCGCCACTCTTTGCTGTTCACCCCCAGAGCATTGATGAGGGAACTTTTCCAATATGCTTTCAATATCTGTTATTTCAATTAATTGCTCAATTTTCTCCTTATTACTTTCGCTATTCTTACCAAAGTATATATTTTGGCGCATAGACATGTTAGGAAACAGTGCATAATCTTGAAACACTAATGAGCAATCCCTGTCTTCGGGTCGAACAAAATTATTATCGCTACTTACAATTTTATCTTTCAAAGTGATTTGACCATTGTCAGGGATCTCTAATCCCGAAATCAACCTGAGAAGTGTAGTCTTTCCACTCCCGCTACTGCCTACAACACTGATGATTTCGCCACTTTCAATATCCAAATTAAAATTACGTAACACATTTTGCTTGCCGTAGCTTTTACTTATTCCTTGGATATGAAGCATTTTTTTTAAATCCCTTTATCAACCTGCCTATTAATTAGGACAATTGCAGGTAATGAGATACACACAATCAGAAGAGAGGGTACAGAAGATTGATAAAATTGTGCCTGACTTACCAAATCATAGGTTAACGTAGAAAGTGTATCAAAGTTAAATGGTCTTAGAATTAAAGTAAGTGGTAGCTCTTTAGAAATATCAATAAATACTATCAGGCACGCAATAAGTAGTGGCTTTTTTAGGATAGGGTAATTTAGCTGAACCAACGATTTCAGAGGACTTACGCTAAGTGTTCTCGATGCTTTATTTATATTTGAGCCAAGCTTTTCCATGCTGGAATCTATTGGCTGCCAGGATACCGCAAGGAATCTTACCACATATGAAAAAATTAGACCTGAAATTGATCCTATTAGCATAAAAGAAATAAACCCATTTATTGAACTATTTAACTTCAAAATACCTATAGCAATGATTGCACCGGGCATGGAATATCCAAGTATAGCAAGATGACTTAACTTCCTTAGTGAATCCTTATTAAAATAATTCTTACTGAAAATTATTAAGAATGCTATAAAAACAATTAAAACAGAAGAGGCTAAGGATATCCCAACAGTATTTAAAATGATAGAAGACAGATTTAATTCATTTATGCTTACATCATATCGTAGCATCCATGAAAATAACCTTCCGACAGGAATGAAGAATCCAAGAAGCAAAGGAGTTAAACAAAATATGATTACAGGCAACTGGTTTTGACCTCTGAGTTCAATTCTTTGGAGAGAATTATTACCCCCTCTGCCATCATATTTTGCATCTCTTCTTAATACTTTTTCAAGAGCTAATACAATAAAAACGAATGCAACTAGAAAGAATGCAAGCCTTATTGCAGCGTTGATATCATACATACCAAACCAGGATCTAAAAATTCCAATCGTTAATGTTGACACACCGAAGTATTCTACAGCTGCATAGTCATTGAGAGTTTCCATTACCACCAAACTTAACCCCGCGATGATACCAGGTCTAATAATTGGTATTATCACTTTCCATAATAATCGCTTGGTAGGAATACCAAGCGTATTAGCTGCTTCAATTGCCCTACTTCCTTGAACCATAAGAGAAGCTTTTGAACTCAGATAAACATATGGGTATAAGACAAACGAAAAGAGAATAATTACAAGGAAGTATATTAAAATATTTTCAATCATAATTGTTTCTTCTAATCCAATATTTTTTCTACACCAGATTAAAAAAGGACTAAATATTTCCAGAATATCATAGTAAGAATATGCTGCTATGTAGGTGGGGATAGTCATAGGAAGAATCAATAACCATTCAATAAACTTTCGTCCAGAAAAATTGTAAAAAGTTACAAACCAGGCACACCCCACGCCAATCACTGTACTAAGTATTCCAACTCCAATTACTAGGTATAATGTTGAAAAGATATAGTTGAAAAGTAAGTTCTCTTTTGTGTGTAGCCAGTTTTCTGATTCAGCAGTAACATTAAAAATGATTAAGAAAATTGGTAGGAAAACAAGTAAACAGACTAAAATAGATAAAATGTTCCAGGCATTCACACCTGATAAAAGTTCTTTTTTCAAATATTTGTAGACGCTTTTCAAAATACCAAGATGTTTTTTTATTCCCACCCAGCTAGATCAAATATTTTTACAGCCTCAGCGTTGTTCTTACCAAGAATAGTTAGATCAATGTTGTCCGCTTTAAATCTACCCCATTTTAAATGAATTTTTGATTTTGAATTATTATAATCAAGTGGGTATTCATAGTTAGCTTCAGAGAATATTCTTTGATTATCTTCATCAGTCAAAAATTCTATAAATCTTATTGCTTCTTTTTTGTTCTTTGAGCTTTTAGTAACTGCCACCCCACTTATGTTAATATGGGTTCCTCTTCCATTTTGATTGGGGAAGAATATATTTAGCTTTTCAGCGACTTCACGATCTGCCTTGTCTGGAGAGTTTGCTAGAAGACCTAAATAATAAGTATTTATTATTGCTAAATCGGCAACTCCAGATGCAACAGCTCTAGCCTGGTCTCTATCGTTACCTCGAGGTTTTCTTGCCATATTGTTCCTAACTGACTTTGCCCATTTCAGTGCTTTTTTGGAACCATTCTCATTGATTAAAGATGCCAATAAAGATTGATTGTATATATTATTCGATGATCTTACAACTATCTTCCCTCTCCATTTTGGATCTGCTAAGTCTTCATAGGTTGATAGCTCATTTTCCTTTATCCTATCCTTTGCGTATGCTATCACTCTGGCTCTTACTGATAAACCAAACCAATGATTTTCACTATCTCTCATCATTTCAGGAACATTTTTAGTTAAAATTTTTGAAGAAACTGGTTCTAATAATCCCATGTCTTTTGCTCTAACTAATCTTCCTGCATCAACCGTTAATAGAATATCAGCAGGTGAATTGTTACCTTCACTTTGAAGCCTTTGGATTAACTGATCTGCACTACCTTTGATGACATTGACTTCAATACCAGTGATATCTGTAAATTTTTTAAATAAAATTTTATCAGAGTCATAGTGTCGGTGAGTATAAATATTTATATCTGCTAGTATAAAAGAGATCATACTTGTTAGAATAATTAACTGTTTAAGATATTTATCAATCATTCAATCTGCTCCTGGTAATTGTAAGGTTAGCTAGAGATTTACTTTT
>JAYNUL010000130.1:0-3539 GCA_038281125.1 Fidelibacterota bacterium
AATTTAATAAATGGAGTTTTTCTATGAAAAAGCTGTATGTAAATGTTCGTTATTTGATTGTTCCTGTCATGACAGTGATAACAATAATGGGACTATATTTTGGGGGTATTTATGCATGGATAGGAGTATTCTTATTTGGTCTAAATATCATTATTGACACTCTGACAAAAGATATTCATCTCAGAGCCGATTTTGACAATGAAGGTAATTCCTACGGAATAAAAGTTTTCCAATATTCTGTTATGTATTTGATGTTGCCTACATTTATTATTCTGCAGGTTTTTCTTGCATATAACCTCTATCAATTTGTAACGCTTGAAACAATTTCTTTAACAGAGTTGATTGGCGCAACTTTATCATGCGGGCTTTGGGCTGGGTTAGGAATAATTTATGGTCATGAGTTATCGCACAATAAAAAAGAAGGATTCAAAGTTTCAAGGGCAATCATGGCTCTCAGCGGTGCTGCACATTTTACTTATGCGCATGTCTACAATCATCATCTTGATTTAGGGCATGAAGATGACCCTGCAACAGCACCTAGAGGAAGAAATGTCTACGCGCATACCTGGTTATCTCATGTAGGGCAATCAAAGTTCTCTTATGATCTTGAATCTAAGAAACTAAAAAAACTTGGTAAATCTTTCTTTTCCATTGATAACAAGTGGTTGCTAGGCTACTTATACAGCCTCCCTTCCATTGTTCTTTTTGTATGGGCTGGAGGTATTGTTGGTATTTTTGCATTACTTTCAGTTTGGATTATTTCTAACTTTTTGCTAGAAGCTCTAAATTTTATGGGTCACTATGGATTAATCAGAGAGGAAGGCAAACCTGTTGAGCATAGACATTCCTGGGATAACGATAACCTGTTTACCAGTTGGTTTTTTATTGAAATTGGAAGGCAATGTGATCATCACGTTAGAGGAGAAACTTATTTTTGGGAGCTTGATGACGTAAAAGGGCCAAACTATGGCATTGGATATTTCTCACTATTTGTATTAACTCTTATTCCAAGTCTTTTTAGAAAATTTGTTCAAAAACATCTTGATCATTGGGATAACCACTATGCTACAGAAGCGGAGAAAAATATTATTAATGACCTTTATCCGTCTTTAGCTCGTCATGAGGTATCTTCATCATGATATTTCCTATCTTTAAAAAGAAAAAAGATTTTAGGGCACAAATATCGCCTAGTGAGCAAGAAATCACAATTAATAAAGGTGAGACTTTATTAGCAGGAGCGCTTAGATCAGGTTTAGCTTGGCCACATAAGTGTCAAGTTGGTAGTTGCGGAACCTGTCGATGCAAAATAATTGATGGATCTATTAGACCAGAAATTGATTTCAATTATGTGTTAGATCCTGCTGATGTTGCTTCTGGTTTTATATTGGCATGCCAATCGACACTTAAGACAGATATAAAAGTCTCAGTAAATCTCAATCAATCAGGAAACAGATTATGAAAAATATTTTAGGAATAATAGCAATATTAGTTTGGACACTTTCGGCTGGAGGACTAATATATTTCTCAGGAATACTTGATTTTCATCAGCATATTGGATGGTCAATCTTAATTGGTTTAATCCTCTTAGGAGTTCATCTTATAAATCTAGTTTTGTATTTTAAGATTACTGGAAATGAACCCTACAAGTGGAAAGCCAAAAACTAATGAGCATAAAGGCGTTATACAAAATAACGCCTTTTTTTCAATCAGTAATGCTTCTATTTGAAAGATAAATTTCTATAGCACCACTATTATTAACTTTGAGTGGAAACATAACTAAGTCGTGGGTTCCGCTTGAGTCAACATCATAAAGATATCCTTGTGAATCTATATCTACAGTAAAGGTAGGCCAAGTTGTTGTATCTAGATTTGAAAATGCATCACCATTTCTGATGTATATCTCTGGGATACCTAAGTTATTTTCTTGCTCAGTCCATTGCTGACTAAATACTTGAGCAACAAGATCTTTTTGGCCGTCCTCATTTACATCCACGCAATCAAAAAAATTAAAATTATGTTCAATTTCCTCATCAATAATCTCAATATCTTTTTTGATCAAGGCTTCATTTTCAATTGCATAAAATGCAAACATTACTATGGGGATAGTATCGGTTTCTGAATAAAAACCACCTTCAATAATTTCACCTTCTTTTAGCTTGCTTGCATTAATGGTGGCAATAATTAAATTATCTTGTCGACACATTTCTGTTGTCATGCCATGAAAGTAGTTTTCTCCACCAAAGTTGTAAACGCCAAGTTCACTATAATTCCCAGTACCTTTGTTGTTCCAACTTTCAAAATTTACTTTAAAAACTTCTTGAGTCATTAAAGATGAAATGATCTGGTTATTTTTGATTAGCTCCAAGCCTTGCTGATTATTTTTTCTCACACTGTTGATAATGAAATCATCATAGATCAAGAAGCTAGCAAAACTTAACTCAGGAAACTCTTCAGATACATCAATCCATTCAAAGTCATTTAGTTGAAATACTTGAGCACTGTGTCCAGCAAAAAAAGCTCGATTGTCCTTAACTCTTACAGAGTGACCCCAGTCAGGTTTGCCGATTCTAATAATCTCATAGCCATCAGCATTACTTAATAAAATCGTAGGTTCTGTATAATTTGTGGCATTAGATTGTCTATCAAAAGCTGCTCGACCATCCTCCCAATTCATAGCAAAAGCTAAGTCATCTTTCCCATCATTATTTATGTCTCCTCTGGAATATTTCCTGCTGGCACCTCCAAGTTTTGGCACTTCAATACCAAAGACATTCTGATTATCAATAGAGTATCCACCCAAACCATCACTCAGGTAAGCCACCAGTGCATCTTCTGTTGGCTTGTCATCAATAGCAGCCGGATTATCTGAGTCGCACCAAAAATGAGCAATAAAATCTATAAAATTATCTGCATTAATTTTTACAGGTATCAGAAACTGAAATGATGGATCAGGACATGCTTGACCATAAATACTAATTGCATCATCTAATTTAATTGGTACGTCATTGAATAAGGGTTGAGGTGCAACATTTTGCGGAGGTACTAATATTTGATCTGAGTTTGAATTTCCACCTCCACAATTTACAAAAAGAAATAACAATAAAAATAAACTAAGAAGTTTCATGCTTATAAAAATACTTGTAAGGATAGTTTATATTAAAAGAATGGTGCCCAGAGGTGGAATCGAACCACCGACACAAGGATTTTCAGTTATTCCCTTAAACATGAATGAAATGAACAGTCTATGTGAAGAGTGAGTTGTCAGTCCTAGACGACTAAGATATTGGGAGTTTTTTAACTTCAAATCGAAAAAATTTTTTTGGGGAAATTCAGTCTAAAGGCACTTTTGTTGAAAGTGGTTATATAAATGCACCTAGATAATGGATAATTTTTTCTTTCTCTGAGTTAGATATTCTTGCTCCTGACCAATGTTTAGTAAAAATAAAAGGTATCCCATTCCATTCATAATGCATAATAAGCCGTTGTACAATTTTTTTACCTTCTCTCCTGTAAGTTTTTAGTTTTTCTAGTATATTTTT
>JAYNUL010000130.1:3549-4937 GCA_038281125.1 Fidelibacterota bacterium
TGCATGACTCGAGAATAAAAACCCTTTATTATTGTATGTTTCAGACGCTTCTGTTCACCTACCTGTTCACCAGTTTTTATTCTCCAGTTATAAATTTCTTCACTTCTAGAACAGAATACAATTTCAACCCATCATCATATTGGTTGTAAATAAAATCAAATGTCATAATTAATAAATGAATGCAGTTGTCGAGTTTAATAATTATCTTGTATCCAATTCAAATAAGTATGGATACTATGAAATTGAATCATATAAACACCCCAATCTTGATGAAGAAGAAACTTTGATTTGCACAAGATATTGGAGAAAAAGTTTTTGGTTTATAACCCCTGAAAGCAAAGAAGACATTGAAAAACTTGAAGCAGCAATAAAAAACAACTTTAAAGGCATTCTTAAGGTTGGTGAGTTTGCAAATGCAGAGTGGGACAGCAATATAGATTGCCTATCTGAGGAATACGACTGTTCTAACATAAAGTCATTGTCTTCAGATGAGATTTCTAAAATAACCTATAATTTAAATCATGAAGAACCTCAAGAATGGTTATCGCAAAATGATTGGAAGTCATGTGGATGCGAATCTTTTTTTGAAGGAACCCTAATAATTGATTTGCAGTAACAAAATGAATAACAGAGCAGGCAAAAACCAATACAAACATGTATTTAAACTAGCAGGGATAAATAAAAAGAACAAAGGGACAGACTCTCATGCCGAACTTATTCAGAATCAAATCAATATCATGGAAAAGGTTTTGCCGATTATTTTAGAAACATCAAAATATGGAACTGAGAGAAGAATTAATGATGAGATAAACAGAACGATTCGTCACTGTCAAAATATTTTCGGTTGGTGGGGAGATAGAAGAAGTGCACTTTTGTATTTTGAAGAAAGCATTGAATTATCAAATTTAAAAGAAAAAGGTAAGTATGTTGTTGAACATGCTATCCCTGCAAATGCAAGTGTGAAAAAGTATAGAGAAGGTGAAAAACTACAAAATTTAATTTTTAATCCAGTAGCACTAATTACAAAGGATAGTGACAGGAAATTATTTCAAGAAGGATTGGGAAGAGAGGGACATAATTTTCTTTTTCCATTTAAAAGATATTCTAAAGTGGGAATACGTTTAAAAAATTTGTTTGAAGAGGAAGTTGATTGTGAAAACTTCACCATGGAAGATAATTTTAGATTGATTAAAAGAGTGCCCGAATTAAGGAATGTTTTAGACGGACTAAAATAAGGTTTAATAGAATAACCCAAAGACTCAATTTAAGAATTTTGGTGAACAGTAAAATATCTGTTCACCAACTGTTCACCGATCGAATTTATAGGAATGCAGTAAGAATGGTGCCCAGAGGTGGAATCGAACCACCGACACAAGGATTTTCAGTCC
>JAYNUL010000131.1:0-4930 GCA_038281125.1 Fidelibacterota bacterium
AAAAAGGTTAATTAATAAAATTGACTTTAAACTTTTTCAAACTGTCTTAAAGTTTTTGCTTTCGGTATTGGCAATCTTATTAATATTAAGAGCTGAATAAATTCTTAATATTTTTATGAATATCTTTTTAAGAATCTAAGATTTTTTTGTTATGTTGAGAATGTGAATTAACAAACTTTTCTAGAGAATTAAAAAGCAGAAGATATAAGCTAGTACTTAATAGCAGCCTGAAATCAAAAGGTATTGCCGCAATATATATATCTATTAAAGATCCGCCACCAGATATCCATACGGCACCATTAACAATAAAAAACCATAAAAGAACATTGCTTAAACAGCTATAAACAAGATTATTAATCTGTCTACTTACTATTGGGGTAATGAGAAAAATAAAGATAATGCAAAATAAGATTAATAAGTCTACTGGGGGCAAAAATATACTAGTAAGTAACATTACTCCAGCAGGCAAAAATGATTGAATACTTTTTCGGCTTGTTAACCGAGGCATAAAAATTGCAACTGCTAACATTGGTGAAAAATTAGTGGGCAGGCCTATCAGTCGACTGATAATCAATAAACCAACAAGTAGAATTAAACTCTTATTCATGAATAGGTTCATTAAATCACACCTCTGGTATTAATTCCGTAGTGGGTTTAATAATCGACACCTTTTCTTGCCATAATTTGAGAATTAAATGCATGCTTAATATCTCTTACTTCTGAAACGGTATCAGCCCAATTCTTTAACTTTTTACCTCCTCCTCTTCCAGTTATAACTACTGACTGATTTTTTGGTCTATTGTTTAGTGCTTGAATGACTTCAGACTCATCTAAATATTTAAAACTTAACATGTAAGTCAATTCGTCAAGTACCACAAGATGTAAACTTTCATCTGTAAGAGCTTTTTTTGCTACTTTCCAAGAAGATATAGCAGCAGCTTTATCCTTATCTCTATCTTGAGTGTCCCATGTATATCCGGTCTTCATTTGATGAAAGAGGACCTCAGGGAAATTGTCTTGAATAAATTTTTCCTCTCCAGATGATTGTGCTCCTTTTAAAAATTGAATAACTGCAACTTTATAGCCATACCCAAGTGCACGCATCACCATTCCAAAAGCTGAACTTGATTTTCCCTTACCGTTGCCCGTAAGCAAAATACCAACACCCTTATCAATAGTGGCAGCAGATATCGAAGCATCAACATTTTTTTTGAGCTTTTCCATTTTAGCTTTATGAGTAGTATGACCTTTATTTTTCAATTGCCCTTTCCTAAAATTGATACCTTATTCCAAGATGTGCTGAAAAGCCTAAAGCTCTATACCCATAAACTTCTTCGTATGACTCATCAAGCAAATTATTAAGTTGGAAGTTGATGATAGATTTATTATTCAATTTATATTTTGCGTTTATATTCAGTAGTGTAACTTCAGGTAAGGTGACTCTATTAGGAAAGACTATATCAATTTGTGAACTTCTGTGCCTAATATTGGCAGTCAGAAACAATCTATTGGATGAATTCCAATTCATATTAAGGCTTGAAATATGCTTTGGTCTTCTTAGTTCATCAACGTATATCCCGTTTGAGTTGGGTTCGATGGAATCAGTATAGGTATAGGATCCATTAATTTTAAATCTCTCAGAAAGCTTTCTAGAAAAATTCAACTCGACTCCTTCTCTAAGACTCTTACCCTCCAAGTTAATGGCTGTATAGCCAAAAGTAACTGGATCTAAGAAATTTCCATTAATCTCGTCAACCAATCTAGATTTAAATAATGTAGCTGAAAATAAACTGTTGTAATTTTGCAAATCAAAATCAAATCCAAGCTCTAAATTTTTTGAATACTCCGGCTGTAAGTCTGGATTACCAATAAAATTTGTGTAGTAGCCAAAACGCTCAGTGAAAGTTGGATTCTTTATGGCCGTGCCATAGCTACCTTTTAATTTTAATGATTTAGATAAGGGTAAAATCAATTCTACCCTTGCAGTAGTTCCATTTTTAAATTGAGAATTCTTATCGTAGCGCGAGCTGACTGCAAAAATAGACCCTTGATCAATTTTAGTTCTGTATTCGATTGATGCGCTGTCGGCTTTTCTTGTACGTTGCTGATTAGGATCAAAGATGCCATAAATTCCGTAATCATTAATCGGGCCCTGTTGCTTAAAATCCTCATTCTCATGTTCAAGCAATAATGAAATACGTTGATTGGAGTTATTCCAAAAAAGAGTGCTAACAGATCTAATCTGATTTTTTGAGGACTTTACTCTTGTATCAAAGATATCATTAGTAAAGTCAGAGCTCTGATTGTTTGATTCTGAAATTAAAACCTGATGGCTTAAATTTCCATCAGAATCAAGATAATTATATTTAAAACCAAAGTGATGGTTTTTGAATTTAGCATATTTATCTTGATCATCCACCAAACCATCGAAATCTATATCAGCATCATATTCATTATTACCCGAACTGTAGCTTCCGATAAGTGAAAGCTCAGAACTATCACTAATTTTTAAATTTGATTTAAAGTTTAGGGAATCATTTTCGTATCCATCTTTCTCATTGCCAAACCTAGAAATATTTGCTCCATCTGTCTTAAATTTTGTAGCTCCAAAACGGAAATCTAAATTGCTATTTGATGCCCCATTACTAAATCCATACTTATGAGAATTAAAGCTGCCTAGCTCTGAGAAAACATTTGTGCTTCTGGAAGTTGTTGCACGTTTTGTGATGATATTAACAACTCCAGCCATGGCATCACTTCCAAACATTGAACTTTGTGGTCCACGAATCACTTCAATCTTTTCGATATCAGTTGGAATGATGTTTCCCCAATTAAATTCGTCATTCTGGGAAGCATTATTAACTTCAACTCCATCAACAAGAACAAGAAGATGGTTTGCCTCACTCCCTCTCACTCTAACCTGAATTTGAGATCCTAGAACACCGCTTTGACTAACAGATATTCCAGGAAGATCTCTAAGTAAATCTGCAAGATTCAAGTGAGGAATATTCTCAATATCCTCAGCGAGTATTACGTTTATTGAGTTCGCGGAATCATCAATACTTACTGGAAACAAAGATGCAGCTACAATTGTTTCATCAATTTCTGCTTTCATATTTGATGAAAGCAGTAGAGCCAAAACAGTAAAAAAACTAAAAGATAAATATCTTATGTTCATAAAACTTTTCTAAAATTTTTTGTTTAATATCCTAAAACTGGTGAAAGCCAAGTCTCATTTTCATCAATGCTTTCACCTCTAGACTTTGAGTAGGCCTCAACCTGATCTTTATCAATCCTGCCCAATTGAAAATAGCGAGATTGGGGGTGAGAAAAATATAATCCACTGACGCTTGCAGTTGGCCACATTGCTAAAGAATCTGTAAGAGATATATTAATTTTTTTCTCAACATCTAATAAATCCCAAATATCATTTTTAAGGCGATGATCTGGACATGATGGGTATCCAGGAGCAGGACGTATGCCTTGGTATTCTTCTTTTATAAAAGCTTCATTATCCAGTGATTCCTTAGCTGCATATCCCCAAAATTCAGTCCTGACTTTATGATGGGCATATTCAGCAAAGGCTTCAGCAAAGCGATCAGCTAGAGCTTTTAAGATGATTGAATTATAGTCATCAAGATTCTTCTCAAAATCTTCAATATATTTATCAATGCCATGTCCAGCTGTCACGGCAAAAGCGCCGATAAAGTCGTCATTTGTATCAACAAAATCTGCCAAAGAAAACGAATCAAGATCATCTCTAGATTTTTGTTGTCTTAGGCAATGCAGAATAGCTTCCTCGTTCGAACCATCAGTTTTTGTCACTCCAATTGCATCCCCTAAAGATCTTGCAGGAAATAGTCCAATAATTCCCTTAGGACTTAGCCATTTTTCTTTAATTAATCTTTCAAGAATTATTTGAGTATCTTTCCATAACTTTCTGGCTTCTGGACCCTTTGAGGGGTCGCTTAACAAATCAGGAAACCTTCCGCTAAACTCCCATGCATTAAAATAAGGCATCCAATCTATGTAATCTTGTAACTCTTCGAGTGATGGATTTAATTCAGATATACCTAGCTTAAGAGGCGCTTCAGTTTTTAATGACATATCTATTTTTGGTCTTCTTGCCTGGGCATCATCAAAAGGTCTTAGGGGAGATGCTTTTCTTGAAGCGAAAGCTTCTCTTTTGTTGGCGTGGGCTTTATCTAATTCTTGTTTATATTCATCTGGTTGGTTCATTAGTTTTTGTGCAACCCCTACAGATCTTGAAGCATCCTTAACATAGACTACAGAGCCACTGTATTCTGGATCTATTTTTACTGAAGTATGTGCAGGGCTTGTGGTAGCCCCACCTATAAGAAGTGGAATCTTTAGATTTCTCCTTTCCATCTCCTTTGCAACTCCAACCATTTCATCTAATGAGGGTGTGATCAAACCTGATAAACCAATAAGATCACAATTTTCAGCCTCAGCAACATCTAAGATTTTTTCTGTGGGCACCATAACTCCAAGATCAATTACTTCAAAGTTATTGCATTGCAAAACTACACTAACGATATTTTTACCAATGTCGTGAACATCGCCTTTAACAGTAGCAATCACCATTTTTCCACTTGATTCCATGGCTTGACCACCTTTCTCTGCTTCGATGTAAGGCACCAAATAGGCTACAGCTTTTTTCATGACCCTTGCTGATTTAATTACTTGTGGAAGGAACATCTTGCCAGCACCAAAAAGATCACCAACTTTATTCATGCCATCCATCAAAGGCCCCTCAATAACATCTAAAGGTCTTTCTGCAGCCAATCTTGCTTCTTCTACGTCTTCAATGACAAAAGTGTCAACACCTGAAACCAGTGAATGATTTAGCCTTTTATTTACATCAAGCTTACGCCAATCTTGATTAGTATCACTTTGCTGAGATCCTTTT
>JAYNUL010000132.1:0-4927 GCA_038281125.1 Fidelibacterota bacterium
TTTGTTGTGCAGACTACAGAATTGGAGTCACAGGAGAATATATTTGTCAGGCAAACGAAGTACGCAATAACATGGATATACCCACTCAAATGATGGAAATACTCAAGGACAGAATTTCTAAAAAGCATTTTTACAATGCCGTATTGCATGGTTTACCTTTCTCAACAGTTGATGCAGTGGAAGCCGGATATCTTGATGAGATTGTTAACGAAGAATCACTCATGACAGCAGCCCTTAAAAAAGCAGAAGATCTTGCAACCTTGGGCCATCCCTATTATGAAAATACTAAGCGCTACGCAAAGGATGATATAGCCAAAGTTGTCTTAGAGGCCATCAATAAATTCAAGCAAAAAGTTCTATAAACTTTTACATAAATGCAAACTCAAATTCATAGCCTCTCAAGGGACGAATCATTCGAATATTTGGATGCAATATACGCTCTGAATCAAAAAAATACTCCCAAGGTTGGCTCTTTAGATACCAAAAATCATTTAAAAAAACTATTAAGTGAATCAAATATTTTGCTTTGTGCATTTCGTAAATCTTCATTGATAGGATTTATGATATGCATGTTTGAGAACTCAAAATATCAATCTAAAAACTATCTATATTTTAGTGATCAGTTAAGTCAATTCATTTACATCGATCGCATCGCTATTGATCATCCCTTTAGAAGAGAGGGTTTAGGAACAAGTTTCTATAATGAGCTAACAAAAATCAGAGGTGAAAGGTCTGTTATTTGTTGCGAAGTAAACTCAAAACCCTTTAATGAGCCATCAATAAGATTTCATAAAAAAAATGAATTCAAGGAGTGTGGAGATAGAGACTTTGAAGATGGTCATTCAGTAATCTATTTCAAGAAAATATTATCTGGCTAAAAACTTATTTGCTTCCGCAACAACCTTTGGTGCAAGGATAATCGATGAAACAAGGGTCGGTATTGCCATCATCGCAAAAGAACCATCAATAATATTTATAGCAGAATCTAATGAAATTGAAGCAAAAAAGATGATGGTTGATATAAAAATGTAAAGATAAATTTTTTGACCCTTTATACCAAACAAAAACCTTGCACACACCGAACCATAGTAGGAGTAGGTGAAGATGGTGCTTATTCCAAAAAATACTACACAGAAAAATACAACACCAACACCAACATTTCCCAAAAAGGCTTGGAATGCCATTGCGGTCAAACTGACCCCTGAATATTCATCGCTAGCCCATAAACCAGAAAGAATTATTACAACCGCAGTAGCAGTACAGATAAGCAGCGTATCAAAGATTGGACCAATCATCGCTACAAATCCCTGTTTTATCGGATTGTTTGTTTTAGCAGTTCCATGAATTAGCGCCTCAGTACCAATACCCGCCTCATTACTAAATGCTCCTCTTTGAATGCCATACATAATCACACCCATTAATGTTCCACCAGCAACAGATGTTCCTGAGAAGGCATCTAAAAATATTATTTTGAAAACATTCGGAACAGCTTCAAAATTAGCAATTAAAATTATAGTCGCCGATAAGATATACAGACCACCCATAACAGGAACAAGCCAAGATGATGCTTTAGCAATCCTGGTTAGCCCACCAATAATAACTGTACCTGCGACCAAGGCGATAATAATTCCACAAACAAGGTTAAAAACGAACTGATTATCAAAAGATAAAATAGGTAGAGCAAAGTCGCTGATAATTTGAACCATCTGATTGCTTTGAACTGCTGGTAGTCCTCCAATCATTCCAAAAAAAGCAAATAGATACGCTAAAAAAGCCCACTTGCTAGATAACCCATTTTTAATTACGTACATGGGTCCACCTAAAATAGTTCCATCAGAATCCTTTTCTCGATACATTACAGAAAGAGAACAGGTAAAAAACTTAGTTGCAATACCCAAGCATGCTGTCATCCACATCCAAAAAACTGCCCCAGGTCCAGCTAGCTGAATAGCTAGCGCGACTCCCGCTATGTTTCCAAGCCCAATGGTTCCTGAAAGTGCTGAGCTAAGAGCTTCATACTTAGAAATTCTTCCCTCTGACGTATTGTCTTTTTGAAATAAATATTTAAATCCATTTTTAAGATTACGAAAAGGAATAAACCTTGAAAATATTGAGAAAAAAAACCCCGAACCTACAAGCAAGAAAACCAGCCATGGACCCCATGCAAGTGAAACGAATACATTAGTAATCTCTGCAAAGCTCATACTGATCAAAAGGCTTAAATTGATTGTTATTAAAGCATAAAAGTAAAGAGATTGATGTTAATTTTCCTTTCGCCTAAGATAGCTAAGATTTCCTGTAGCCATGAACAAATTAGAACATCTAAAATCACAGTTAAAAATTCCAGTAATTGGTGCTCCGTTATTTTTAGTATCAGGTCCTGAACTTGTAATTGCACAATGTAAGTCTGGGATTGTAGGATCATTCCCCGCATTAAACGCAAGGCCTCAAAATGTTTTAGATGAATGGATAGTAAGGATTAAGGATGAGCTAGCAGAGGCCAAAGAAGCTGAATCAGAAAAGAGAATTGCTCCATTTGCAGTCAATCAAATATGCCATGGATCTAATGACAGACTATTCGGCGATATGGAAATTTGTGTAAAACATGAAGTCCCTATCATCATCACGTCATTGAGGCCGCCTGAAGAAATAGTGCAAGCTGCTCATTCCTATGGAGGAATGGTTTTTCATGATGTCATAAATGTAAGACATGCTAAAAAAGCAGCTGAACAAGGCGTAGATGGTCTGATCCTAGTTTGTTCAGGAGCAGGGGGACATGCTGGAACACTCTCGCCTTTTGAATTAGTAAGAGAAGTGAAAGAATGGTTTGATGGAGCGATCATTCTTTCGGGAGCAATCAGCTCAGGTAGTGCAGTTGCATCGAGTTTGGCTTTGGGATCAGACTTTGCATATATAGGAACTAGATTTATTGCCACGGAAGAAGCAAATGCTGAGGAAGGATACAAAAAGATGCTAATTGAAAGCGCGGCAAATGACATAGTTTATTCATCTTTATTTACCGGAGTGCATGGCAATTATTTAAAAGGCTCCATTGAAAAAGCAGGCCTTGACCCACAAAATTTACCCGATGCAGATAAGTCAACAATGAACTTTGGATCAGGCGGAAACACAGAATCAAAGGCTTGGAAGGACATATGGGGCTCAGGTCAGGGCACAGGCTCAATAAAAGATGCACCTTCTGTTGCAAAGCTTGTAGATAATTTAACAGCTGAATTCGAAGAGGCAGTTCAAGACCTTAATCAAAAATCCAAAATATAATCTAAGCGATTACAGATCTCCTTCTTTTCTGTGCTCGCTCTTTTTTACTTTAAAACCCTCACCATACCTTGCTTCCAGTTTTGCCTTATTCTCATTAATTACTTCATAAGGATCTAAATCTAAGGCCATGCACGCAGTTGCCCAGTACCAGATAATATCACCAAGCTCTCTTTTCATATGAAATACATTATCTTCGGTGAACGGCTTACCCTGTAAAAATATTTTTTTTACTATTTCAACAAATTCACCCCCCTCACTACCCAGACCTAAAGCAGCAGTTAATAATCTTGCAGATTTTATATTCGACTCAGAATCAATTTCTTCCATGCGCTGAATAAGTGCTTTTTGATCAAGGCTTGGCTGACTGGTAACCTTTGTCACAAAATCACAATACTCGTTTAAAAATGACTTTACTTCTTTACTCACAATTAACTCCGAAGATTAAATTTCATAGTAGCACCAGTAACAAATAATAAAAGACTATTTTTTAATGCTTTAGATAAGCAATTGATAATTAGCAAACATGTTGATTTATAATGTCCCTATGTCAAAGGCCCATAAACCAATTAAAGTTGCTGATAATGTAACGATGTTCTCATCAGACCCAATTATTTATGTAGTACATAATTTTATTAGTGATGAAGAGTGCGATGCATTTATTTCAACCGGCAAAGATCATTTAAAACGCTCAAAGATAATTGATCCAAATCAAGATTCATACATCATCGATAATAGTAGGACGTCACAGCAATGCTGGATAAAGCATAATGCAAATGAGATGCTTCACGAGGTCAGTAAAAGACTTTCAATTATGGTGCAGATGCCAATTAGAAATGCTGAAAGCTTTCAACTTGTTTACTACACGAAAGGTGCTGAGTATCAAGAACATTGCGATGCGTTTAATTATGATTTGCCTGAGGGAAAGAAGCACTGGGAGCCAGGAGGTCAAAGAATGATAACAGCACTTGCTTATTTAAATGATGTTGAGGATGGCGGTGGGACCGGATTTCCTAAGCTTGATATTGAAATCTCACCAAAGAAAGGCGATGTTTTAGTTTTTCATAATTGTATCGAAGGCACCAATGAAACAAACTACGATTCACTACATGCAGGACTTCCTGTCATATCAGGAGAGAAATGGGCTGTTAATCTTTGGTTCAGAGAGAGACAGGTTTACTAGCTACTTTAGTTTGAGTGACGACTGGCTAATGATAATGTTGTACAAATGATCTTGTGCCTCAGGCTTTAATTGAGCTACTCCAACAGCCAAAACATCAATAATTGCCATATATGCAAGCCTTGAGGTAATAGGGCTATTAAGCCGAGCCGAATCACCAACATCTACCTCTAGAGAAATATCACATTCTTTTGAGAGAGGAGTACCAGAAGGCATTAAACCAATGACACGGGCATTAAAACTTCTTACCGTTTTAACTGTATCTACTAAAGCGCTGGTAGTTCCTGAGTGTGAGATAGCAACAACCACATCATCCTCGTTTAATGAATTGGCTGACATGAATTGAATATGAGGATCAGATATACAGGATGAAGGAATCTTTAATCTAAAAAATTTATGTTGGGCATCCATAGCAACCGGGGCAGATCCTCCAAAAGCAAAAAATTCAATTCGTTTTGCGTTTGCTAGCGC
>JAYNUL010000133.1:0-2015 GCA_038281125.1 Fidelibacterota bacterium
TTAACTTTTCCATTTCTTCTCTATTGGAAGTGTCAATCCAAAATGAGGAACCTGATTCTGGATCTCTTACTTTGATAACTCCAAGGTCTGGCAATAGTTTCTCAGCTGGATCAAATAATCTAATACCTATAAGATCATGCTTTCTGTTAACAATTTTTAAAGATGACCAATAGTCATCATCAATAAAGTCTGAAATTAGAAAAACAACACTTTTCCTTTTTGCAACTTTTAATAAATAGTCTAATACGTTTTTTATAGATGTTTTATTGCCTTTGGGTTCATTATATAATAGTTCTCTTATGACTCTTAACACATGAGATTTCCCTTTTTTAGGAACCACATATTTTTCTATATCATTTGAAAATAAGATTAAGCCTACTTTATCATTATTTTTTATAGCTGAGAATCCTAAAACGGAAGCAATCTCAGCACCAAATTCTTGCTTAAGCTGATTTTGGGATCCAAACTCGCCTGACTTTGAGATGTCTACTAGAAGGTAAACTGTTAGCTCGCGTTCTTCCTCAAATATTTTAATAAAAGGGGAACCATTTCGGGCTGTCACATTCCAATCAATTAAACGTATATCATCTCCTGGCTGATATTCTCTTACCTCTGAGAATGCCATCCCTCTACCTTTAAAAACAGAATGGTATTCGCCACCAAAAAGGTCATTAACTAATCCGCGTGTACGAATCTCTACCTGCTTCACCTTTTTGAGGATCTGCTTTGGAATCATGATATTTAAGGTACTTCTATTACTTCAAATAGACGCTGAATTATATCATCAGCTGTTAGTTCTTCAGCCTCAGCTTCATAGGTAAGTATTACTCTATGGCGAAGCACATCAGCACCTACATACCTAATGTCTTCGGGAGTGATATAACCTCTGCGCTCAGTAAATGCACGTGCTTTGGCCGCTCGAACCAGATTTATAGTGGCTCTAGGAGAAGCCCCAAAATCAATTATCCCCTCCAAATCGTTTAGGCCATGATCTTGTGGATCTCTTGTAGCAAATATGAGCTTCAATACATAGTCTTCTACCTTTTCATCCACGTATATGTCTTGAATTATATTTTGAGCATCTAAGATTTCCTCAGGAGAAACCACATCTTTTAATATTGATAAATCTGATGGTGTTGTATTTTGTCGAAGTACTAATCTTTCTGAAGCTTTATCAGGATACTTAACTAATAATTTAAACATGAAACGATCTACTTGCGCTTCAGGAAGTGGATAGGTACCTTCTTGTTCAATAGGGTTTTGGGTAGCCATCACAAGAAAAGGCTCATCAAGCGGATAAGTATTTTCCCCGATTGTAACCTGTCTTTCCTGCATTGCTTCTAGTAAAGCACTTTGTACCTTAGCAGGGGAGCGATTAATTTCATCAGCAAGAATAATATTTGAAAAAATAGGCCCTTTTCTAGTATCAAATTCTCCTGTTTTTTGATTGTAGATTAAAGTTCCTAATAGATCTGCTGGCAACATATCAGGAGTAAATTGAATTCTTTGAAATTCTGTTTTAATCAGGCTTGATAAAGTTTTAACCATTAGGGTCTTTGCAAGCCCAGGGACGCCTTCGAGGAGTATGTGCCCATTCGATAACATAGCTATTAATATTTTATTAATTAATTCCTCTTGCCCGAGAATAGCACTATTCATTCCCTTTTTAAGATCATCAATAAAAGTAGATGCTTTGGCAATACGATCGTTTGTATCTGTTAAACTAAAATCAGTCATTTTTTAAGCATTTATGAGGTGATGTGTTTCAGCGCAGGTATTTCTTCAATACTTTTACCAAGATAATCAATTTCAAATTTTACGGATGGTGCTAATTCATGATTGGGAAATTTTTTCAAGAACTCTTGGTATTCTACTTTAGCACTTTTCTCATCATTAATTACATTTGCGTAAATATACCCAATCATAAATTGAGCATGGGGCTCCTGTTCAGATTCAACATACTTATCTATTACTTTTCTATATTCTTGAATAGCGGTAGTAAAATCACGAAAATC
>JAYNUL010000133.1:2115-4913 GCA_038281125.1 Fidelibacterota bacterium
TCAGGGTCATTTTTCCAATTAAGATAAATTGAAGAAAGTTTATACTGTGCTTTTGATGCCAAGCTATCATTTGGATGTTTTTTAAGCAACTTCTCTAAATCACTTATTGCTAGATCGATTTTACTATTTTGTAAATTATTTTCAGATAGCTCCAAAAGCTCCTCTGCTGTCTTTGTACAGCTGATAAATACAGATAATATCAATAGGACTATTATTTTTTGAATTTTCATCATATTCCTTTAATTAAAACTGCGAAAATTAATGCCTGTTCATCAATTCAAAAAGAAATTGCTTTGATACTTAAATACAAAACAAAGTAAAGAGTTCCATAAAATTAATTTTTTAAAATAAATTTTGTACGCCTAATTGCAATTTTTGTTTTGAAAAGTCATTAAGCTGAATTGCATAGTCTAATCGGGCAGGACCCAATGGTGTATCTACTGTAATTCCAATGCCAGAATCCCAGATTAATTCTGAATAAAATTCTTTTGGGAAAACTTCTGCAAGCAAACCGCCATCAGAAAAAACTGTCATACCAAAAGATTTATATATTTTCTGCCTTATTTCAATATTTGTCATTAAGCGAATTGTTTCACCATTGGGCTCATTATTTTCATTTTCACTAAACCTTAGAACCTCCCATCCCCTCATTGAGGTGCTTCCTCCTAGATAGAATTTTTCAAAAGAGTAATCATCATAATTCTCATCCCAGCCCCATATCTTTCCAAACTGAATTCTCATTGCAAAAACAGATCTTTTGGTTAGTGGATAGTATGTGTTAAGAGTTATATCTATTTTTGAGTATTCTCTAGATCCTCCAAACCCAGCAGATTTGATTATACCGTTAAAGAGTAAACCCTTTTTAGTAAAGAGCGGATCATCTTTCTTATCAATATTTAACTTCAAGGATACCGATCGTTCTTGAATATTATCTTCAGAAGCATCTGCAAAGTATTCCCATAATGACTTCGTTTCAACATATGATCTGCCCTTTAATCTAAAACGTTGAGTTAGGTCAGTACCAAACCTGTCGATTGATTCTTGATATTTTTGTTCCTCGTATATGATAAATCTTTCATAATAGCCAACGATCTTTGTTGGGAATCTAATTCCTAAAAACCAATTGGAGGATAAACTCACGTCATATCTAAGTCTTGGAGCAACAAAATCTACTTCAAATGGAATTCCAGCCATAATAGCTGTTGAAAATTGTTTTGATGTGTTGAAAAAAGCTCTATTTCTCCACTCTATAGTGGCACTGAGGGCAGATAATTCGGGAGCGCCCTCTGCAAAACTAATCGGATCATACCCTCCAGATGAATTCCATTCTCTCTGCTTATATCTCCTTAGATCTATTACCATGTTGACTAGCGTATCAGAGATCGAAGATCTTTCGGGGTAAATATTTGCCGTTGAAAATATACCAAGTTCACGTAGTTGCTTGGAGGATTTATCCACTTTTATTTTTGAAAATAAATCACCAGAATCATAATTCAGTTCTCGAATAACTACTGCACTGTCTATATTTCCTTTCTTCTCAATTCTTGTATTTTTGATGTATATATATTTGCCTTCATCTATGTCTATTTTTATTTCAACAGAATCTTTTATTTCATCTTTTACAGTAATTGTAGCAAATAGCTTCCCTAGATTCTGATATTCATTTTCAAGTAAATATAAATTATCATTTAATCCTACGGGGTTGTATGGGCTATCTATTTTAAGTCCTAAAATTTTGGTAATCTTTTTTTTTGATATCAGATTATTACCATTTATATGAACTTTAGAAAGGTGATATTGTTTACCCTCAACGACCTTATATAGTATGTCTACAAACTTATTTTTATTTGAATTATCCTTAATATGATATGATTCATTTATAACAACATCTAAAAAGCCTTTTGAATAATAATAATTTTTGAGGGTGAGTGCATCCAACCTGAGTAAACGAGGATCAAATTTTGGCCTACGAAAAAAGAAATTGGGAGGACGTTGGCGAACAATAAATAATATTTCATTTTTTGAAATACTTTCATTACCCTCTATTTCTAAATCGTTAATAAAATAGTGGTCATCTTGGCCGTAAATAATTCCCATTAATATTAATGGGCATATACATGCCATAAGGATTCGAATCATTTATTAATATGCGTATCTGTACCGATATTTAAGATTTAATTTACCTTCCTCATCAACATTCCCCACCACTGAAAAATGTCTATTTAATTTATATTCTACACCAACCTGAGACTGATCCTGATTAAGAGAGAAAGATCTTTTATATGATAAATTTAAGAAAGTTTTGTCACTGATTTTTGTTTTTGTTGTGACCTCAAAGTCTTCATTGGCTCCTTGGAATAGGCCTGCCGCACCTGAAATATCTATATCATCTACAAAATTCATCATTCCTATTTTTGACTCTTTGAGGTTTTTTTCTAATTGATTTTCTAGCAGAGTACCAAGAATTGACACAGTCTGGTTTCCAAATCCAGTTGATGTTAATTCTTGATCCTCAAATCGCTTACCCCAAGTTAATAGTTCAAGAATATCACTCTCGGAAAAACCACTTCCTGATTCTAGAACAATATCTAAATCGTCTATACCGCCTCTCATACTTAAATCTATTCTTTCATCATCTATCATAGTTTGAGCACTAACATCTATATCAGGATTAAAACCTTTGTTATCAAAACTTACTATACCCCTAAGCTGTTCAAAATTATCTTTATATGAAAATACACTACCATCCTCAACAATTATCTGACCTCCAAAGTCAACTTCCTGATTTCCAACTTGGG
>JAYNUL010000134.1:0-4905 GCA_038281125.1 Fidelibacterota bacterium
CGGCAAACTGCCCAATGGTCATAGCAGGTCCAATCTGACTATCTGGGACGCCAATATAGGACAGAAAAGGTCCTGTTTGTAAAAAATAAATTTGATGAATGATACTTACTGTAAGGCTGGAAATGACCAGTATAGTGAAGGACGAATGTTGAAATAATTCAAAGGCTTTTTTAAAGGCAAGCTTGTCTGTAGCGTCTCTTTTAGGTGGTGTATTAGGTAATAGAAAACAAAATGCCCCGTACACAATCGATATACCACCAGAAAATTTTAATGCATCAACTAGTCTTGAGGTAACATTGGGTACCTCAGCACCGGCAATAAATGGAGGCATTGCCTGGAACTGAAGGTTCGTTTGAAGCCAGATCATTGGAAAGGCCCAGCTCGCCGCTATCCAGCCAATTGTTCCCCAAACACGAATTTTTGGAAAATCATTCACCTGATCATCAATGTGAGCAAATGTAATAGAATTTGAAAGAGCAAGGGTTGGCATGTACAATACGCTGTAGAGAATAGATAATACCAACCAAGATTCATAGTCGGTTTGAAGTGCGGTATACCACTTTACCATACCTCCAATAGTGACAAGAAATGCTAGTATTTTTTCTGTACTGAAGTACCTGTCCGCTATTTGCCCTGCAATAAATGGTGCGGCTATTGCACCTATTGAACCAGCAAGACCAAGTATCATACCAATCTGGGACCCTGTAAAGCCAAGGCCTCCTTCTGATATACTTGCGGATAAATATCTTGCAGTAACGGGCAACCAAGCTCCCCACAATGCATACTGCAAAAACATCATGGTGCCAAGTCTGGAGTTCTTTGTCACTGGGTACGGGTTCTAAATATCAGATAAGTTTTCGATTTATGGGATCCCACTCAACTCTGCGACCGGTCAAATAAGATTCAGTTGCCATTGCACATGTAACCGCTTCTTCCAAAGCAACATCAACATTACACTTTGGTTGTCCCCCGCTCCTTATGGCATCAAGCCAGTCTTTTACATGAAGATGGGAGGGATCTACTCTTTTACCATCACGGTACGCATACAAAAGACCCTTGTTCGCAAAGTATTGACTAGTGGCAGAGGTCACACCATCAATCTGTTTTGATCCTGGAGAATATTGGTAAATAGGATATTTTGTATTAATTATTCCATCTTCAATTCTTTCTTTATATTGAGTAGACTCATTGTCTGCAATTACCCTAAAGCCGCCCACACTACCTGCATTAGACATGCCACCCAGGACCATGGTCGCGTCATGTCCCATGATTCGATTGCCTCTTGAGCTGTTACTTGATAAAGTCGCGCTGTATAGTACTGTAAGATCTTTGTCTGGATATTCCAATGTAGCATGCCACACATCCGGAACATCACGACCATCTTTATAAAAATATATTCCTCCAGAAGATGATGCATATTTTGGAATTCCCATACCCATAATTTGATTTAGTTGATCATAGTCATGAGAAAAGAGATCGCCAGATAGACCTGTTCCATAATCGTACCAGCACCTCCACCTGAAATAGCGTCTTAACGCCTCCTCGCCAAAAGGAATTTTATTTGGAGAAGGCTCTTGAAAGGTATCCCAATCGATTGTATTCCTGTTTGCGTCTTTGTGTATGCTCCAGACCCAGGCTCCCCATGGAGAATTTCTGTTTGTAGTCAGCTCTACTAGATTTACTGGGCCAAGTAACCCTTTATCAATAATTTGCTTAGCTTTATCGTTTGCTTCAACCTGCCTATTTTGGTGACCAAGTTGCAACACTACACCTGTTTCCTTTATGGTATCGTATACGTCAATTGCTTCTTGGAAAGTCCTTGTGAGCCCCTTCTCACAGTAAACATGTTTACCAGCTTTTGCCGCATCAATTGTAATCCTTGAATGCCAATGATCTGGGGTAGCAACAATCACTGCATCAACGTCTCCCCTTGCAAGCATCTCTTTATAACTCCGGTATCGAATGGCAGTTTTTCTTGGTTTGCCACCCGGTCTTAAATCATTTTTAGATGCATCTATAGCAAGCTCAGCATGGTTATCAAAAAGATCACAGACACCAACCAAAGAGCAATTCAAGTCCTCTTGTTCCATAAAGGTAGCATATGCTTTGTGAAGCTTATTTTCTCTTGAGCTTTCATATGCCCAATCTACCCAGCCTTTGGTGGCAAAACCTGCTCCCCGCACCAGGTGGGCTCCTCTTCCTCCATAGCCAATGATACCAATATTTAAGTGTTTGCTATCGGAAAGTTTACTAACTACAGCTGGAGCTTTTTTCTCATTGATAAGATCTGTAAGTAAATTTTTTCGCTTTAGAGCATCTCTTCTTAGCTTTGCCCATAGGTTAACAAGAAAAAAGCCAAATACTGGAACTGTGGCGAGACCTTTTAAAAAGTCTCGTCTTTTTTGATCCATTTTCTCGTTTAGTTTATCACTCATAAGTGAATTCCCCCATAAGTTCTATCTTAGTTTGGTAACAAATCTGTCCAGCCCAATCAAATGGCTAGTTGGAAAATGATATAATACAAATAGTGCAAAAATCTCAATCAGATTCTTATTCACTATAATATAGCTTCCTTCTCCTGGTCTTGCGTATTCCAGACCAAGTAATGGAGGCGCAAATAGATAATACATTGAAATGAGTGTCATCCCACCAATTGATGCTTGCTTAGAAAATATTCCTAATAAAAGACAAGCGCCGATTATTGTTAGACCCCAGACATTAATTAAATCTGATATGGTCAGAAGTGTTGGATTGGACACAATCATTTGGGCTATACCAGAAAAAATCCATTTAGAGTCTAAAAGGTATGCGGCTGATGACCAGTAGGGGTTAATAAGCTTAGAAACCCCTTCATACAATATATGCCAACCTATTAGCACTCTTAGTATAATTAATCCATAGAACTGAGGACTATTAAGGGAAATTGAAGAACTAATTTTATAATTCTTGTTTGTCAGTTTACTACTCCATTGAATCTTATTTTAGAAAATGACAACGTATAATGATAGCTGTAATTGACTTTATAGTCAACTTTACTTTTTCAAAATAGCTTCAATTTTTTCCATGATTTTCTCATCAAGTTGATCTGAATATTTTAAACTTTCAAGGTTCTGAACTAGCTGATCTTCCTTGGATGCACCCAAAATAACAGTACTAACATTTTTATTTTTTAAACACCAGCATAAAGCAAGATTAACCAAAGGAATGCCTAATTCCTCGGAAAGGGAGTGAAGCTCCCTTACTTTTTCATGTTTTTGTTTATACTCATCAGACTCAAAGTTATCTTTAATAAACTTGTAATTATCCAAACTAGTTCGTGTGTCATTTGGCATTCCATCCATATACTTTCCTGTTAGAAGCCCAGAGGATAGTGGGCTCCAAATAGTAGTGCCAAGTCCTTCATTTTCAAAGAGTGGAAGAAACTCTTCTTCCATTTTTTGTCTAGCAAACATATTATACTCTGGTTGCTCCATTGATGGCGGAGTAAGGTTAAGTTCTCGAGCAATTTTATATGCTTCTTGCAACTCTGATGCTGACCACTCGGAAGTACCCCAGTAACATATTTTCCCTTGCATTACAAGAGTGTGCATTGCTCTGACGGTTTCTTCAATCGGCGTTTCTGGGTCTGGCCTGTGGCAAAAATATAAATCCAAGTAGTCTAAGTGTAATCTTCTCAGTGCGTTTTCACATGCATCGATGACATGCTTATGGCTCAATCCTTTTTGGGTTGGAAGCTTCCCGCCCCAAAAAACTTTACTGGAGATAATAAACGAGTCACGACTCCATCCAAGTTCCTTTATTGCGTCTCCCATAATCATCTCAGATCGACCAGATGCATAGGCCTCAGCATTGTCAAAAAAGTTGATCCCATTATCGTAGGCTAACTGCATCATACTGGTTGCTTCCTGAAGCTTAAGCTGAAATGAAAAAGTCACCCAAGAACCGTAAGATAGCTCACTTACCTTGAGCCCTGTTTTACCAAGTCTTCTATAATTCATTTGTTCTCCAAACTTTATAAATAATTGAATAAAATTTATTAAAACCTACCTTCATAGACATCAAGTAATAATGAATGCTAAGAAAATTAATAACCTATATCTAAAATATTTTAAACGTAAAAAGAAAAGTGTTAATTAAAGGGAACTTTATCACCTTTAAGTGAACCATCAGCATTATACTCTTGTAGCGTTTTGGAAAAGTAGTCTTTATACTCTTTTACTGTTCCGTTATCATAATAGGTAACCTCGTAAAGATTCCTGCCTTGATCATCATAATTCCATTCTTCAATAACAACACCATTCATTCCATATTTTGACCAGGTTCCCACTTTAGTACCATTTTTATAAGCGCCTTCTTCCTCCTTAATTCCATCAGCATACCATCTTGACCATGGACCATCTAGCTTACCATATTTCTTATTTATCTCCATGAAGCCATTACTGTCTCTAATCACCAAATATTCTTTAATTCTTTTACCCTCACTGTAGTAAATCTCTTTAACCTTTTTCCCTTTAGAGTTCCACTCAACATAATTACCTGCACGCTTGCCATCCTCGTAAGCACAGCTGAAGTTCTTTTTGCTGGAACGATACCAACCATTCCACTCGCCACTTCTCTTTCCATCTTTATACTTACCTTCTTCAGCCTTATTGCCATTTTTATACCAGCGAGTCCATTGACCATCGAGTACACCATTACGTTTATGATATTCTGTAGTACCGCTTTCATCTCGCTTTACGTGATATTCAGTCAAAACCAAACCCTCATTATATTCAATACTTTTGGTTAATCTACCTTGATCATCTAATTCTGTGTACAAGTCATCTGGCTTACCGTCATTATACTTACCTTGGTATTTCTTCTGGCCATTAGCATGCCAACCTGTCCACAAACCGCCCTTTTTAC
>JAYNUL010000135.1:0-4861 GCA_038281125.1 Fidelibacterota bacterium
GGATAGTTTAACAAAATATACCCCAGATGAATATTTCGAGGCATTCCAGTTGACCATTTGTACCCCATTGGTGATCTGATTGTTTATCAAAGTTTCTATTTTGCGACCATTTATATCATAAATTTCAAGTAATACTTTAGACTCCCTTTCCATGGAAAAAGATATTTGGGTAGTTGGATTAAATGGATTGGGAAAATTAGGATAAAGTTTAATTTTAGTAGGTATATAGCTATTGTCATTAGTCTTAACAAATGTTTCTGTGGATACCTTAGCTCTAATGTTGCAGTCGCCATATTCTGATAACCCGTTGCTATATGATATGCCATTTGTGGAATAGTAGGAGCGACCCGAAAGATCACCCATATTATCGAATGCCATTACATACCCATTATTGTTAAATCTTATCCCAATAAAAAAGTCTTGATTTGGTAATATTTCCATTGAATCCACCTGCACAGTGTGCCACCCTCCAACATATGAACTGCCAGAAACCCCATCTATCATATCACCTGGAGATGTTCCGTTAAAAGAATCATATAGTCTAACCTCCCAGTTTAATTCATCTGTATTCCACAATTGCTCACTTACTAGCCCAAAGTCAATCTCTGTAACATAGCCTTCAGTATTAGGTGTAAAGCGTACACCTACCCACTGTTCATCCGTTCCAATTGACAGTCCTGAAAGAGAGATACCATATTCATCATATACAATGGCATACCCTGAATTTTGCATTGGAGTAATATCTGCAAACATTAGGGAATCTGAGTCGCTTATGTTATTGATTGAGATACCAGTTTGGTACCCATTATTTCTGCTGGATGAAGGATTGGTATTATCGTTAAAGTTAACATTCCCACTAGTACCTGGAAAAGGATCGCCTCCATCTCCCCTGTTGTTGTTATTATCCAGGTCATAATTACCATCAGCAGCCTCGATATCAACTAATTTGTTATTTTCGTTATCATTGTTTGGACCAAAACTATTAAAGCCTGCAGTACGGTTTTCATTGACATGGTAAATCATTAGTCCTGCACCATTTAGGTTTGAATCAAAACCGTATTGTTGTCTATTCTCAATTAAAAAGTATCGGCTTGACCTATAATCATCCTCCCATACTTTTATGGCGGTTGGGGAAGTGGCTAACTGGGCAATTGCAACATTAGTCTCTTGAACATTAGAGACTATGGGTTCAATCCAACCCATCTGAATTTTACACCATGCTGACATATGTGCTGGAGTGTCTCCATACCATCCTAACCAATTTCCTGAAGCCATTAAACACCACTCTCCTATTCCCTCAGAGTCGCCATTAGTATCATCACGATCGTAGAGATCCGGTAACCCTAATATGTGCCCAAATTCGTGCGCATATAGACCCATTGGGCTAGGATCAGTGGTAATACAAGTATTGCTTCCTGGTAATTCTGGGCATACCATATAACTATTAACGATTATATATTCACCATTTGGTCTAAGATCGTTGGTTACATATGCATTCCCGCCAAGTGAACTTTGATGTGCCCATAAATTATTAGATCCAGATAAACAACCTGGATAAACAACTGCAATACCATCAACATACCCATCATCGTCTCCAGAATTTGGAATATTGTCAGGTCCATCATTATCAAACAGACCGAAATTAAAATCTGAATCTGCAAGGGAAGCAACCTCTGCTACATATTGTTTTACATTTTCAACAGCCTGAGATTGGTTGAGCGATGATTGGTACCATCCCCCAACTGTGCCATCGACCAGCAGGTTTCCATAGGATATTTCATCAAAGTAATCTTTCATAGACCCTGTTGGATTATTACCAAATAATAAATCATCAATCTCTGATTCATTAAAATAAGTTGTAGAACCAGAATACTTTCCAAGTAGAACTGGAAGATTAAATTCAGATTGAATATTTCTTGAATTTTGCCTCTTTAAGCTGGCTATTTTCTTCATCCAACCCGGGTCACCATAGGATTCCCCAATCCCTTGACTTCTTAAATTTTCTAAAACTCCTTCGGGAAAGTCACCCTCTTTAGGAGGCACTATTCCCATTGCGATAGAAATCATAAAAATTAAGGCCCCTAAAGTTTTCATATTGAACTCCCTTTTCTATTCACCTTTTAAACAAAAAAGGCCTGTAAAAAACCAGGCCTAAATAATATCTAAATTTTTTATAAACACTAACTACTTGATTCCTTTTCTTGGTATGCAGAATAACCCAAAAGAATAACCATTGCAATGAGAACCCAGATGCTAGCATGGTGAAAATCTGATCCTGAGTATTTAATTAAATCTAAAAACCTTCCTATCAGTAGAGAAATACGACCCATAACCGCAAAACCAAATGAAGCTCCAAAGGAGATCATCAAAAAATATATCCCGACTTTAGTTACCTTGCTAAAATGACCTGTCTGCTCTCTTGAAAAATAAAAATATAGTAACCCCGTGACCGTTCCTATTAAAATAATCAAATTATTAAAATATGAGTCTCCAGTTAGACTAAAGAATGGTAAATCGGTTCCAACTATTGGGATGATAGTGTTCTTAACTTGACCAATTACATTGGAGTTTAAAACACCATATGCTCTCAACCCAGCGGCCATTCCAACCGTATAAGCAATACCCCATCTCGCCATCCAACTAAGAGGCTTGTAAAGACTAAAGAGCATCATCATGCCCAATAACAATGGGAATAAGTAGATAAGGTGCATATCATGTCCCTTATCAATTCCTCCTGCAGGAAAAATTGATCCAGCAAAAAAACTAAAGGTATCGTACAGTGAGTACCACCAGCTATCCTCAGAATAACGAATAGAGGGCCATAATCTACCTAATAGGTTGGGTTGAATCTGGGTCCAAAAATTAAAAGACATCCAATAACCAGCGGAGACACCAACGAAAAGATGTTCTGCAATTTTATAGAATGCATTGTCCTTATATAAAAACGAGAAAATAGCTAATGTGAGAAAAACTGCTATCCATGCACCAAGAATATCCATAATTATGACCCCTGATGTTTTTTGGAGCGTTTTCGCTCAATGAAATATCCCAAATTTCCTAGGAATATAAAAAGTACGATGACAAAATGTGCAACAGATTGAGCGTCCATGCCGCTCGTTCCAATTCCTTTCACACCGATGAGTTCCTCATACTCCGCTGCACCAGGCATTCCAGCAAGAATACCCTTAATCTGTCCTCCTAATACATAGGGCATCATCTCATTTACCTGAATGGATGTAGTTCCTGTGCTCATGGGTACACTGGTTGGATCAGCAGCAAATTGCACCCACTCTGTCGTACCTGGATAGCCCGCTGATCCAGAAAAAAGAAAATCAAAATCTTCAAACCTGTTAATACCTTCCATCATAGGTATATCTTCAATCTTAGTTCCTTTTGCATCAATAGTATATAATTTTCTCAGGTCACTGACTATGCCTTTGACAACTGCCTCGTTACCTGGTCTGAACCCGAGCATTACGTAATCTTCTCCGTAGGTAAGACCAAATCTTTTTTCAGCAACCTCTTCAAGTGCCTCTTCTGCCATAAACTGACCATCTGGCCAGAGGCAAACAACATAAACTTTATGTCCTCTATCTAAACTAAAAAGGTGGTGCAGCAAAGAGGTTACCATCGGATGAATTTCAGGCTTTGTACTAGGACCATATTCGCACGAAAGTAATACTTTTGAACTATCAGCCAGCCCTTCTACAAAGTCGTAGACCTCCTTTGAATCCTTACCAGGTCTTATAGGTAACGCCAGAGGATAAATCAATGGAATAAGGACAACAAATCCAATAATCAAAAAAATCCACCTTCTGTCTACCTTTGCTAGCTTAAGTATTAATTCAACTAAATAATTCATTATTCACCAATGTACGAACGTTCAATGCCTAAAATATATCTGATGGAGGTTCCAAAAATACCTAGTCCGATACCTATCATGATCGAGCGAGATCCTGCGCTGTTTGGATATCTGTAGATCCATTCCTGTAAATAAGGTAGATAAAATACTGCCGGCTTATCTACTGGCCAACCCATTGAGATCCCAGCAACAGTAACCAGAATGATTCCAGATAAAACGACAATAGCCGTATACTGTTTATTTTTAAAAATGGTATTTACAACAATTCCTCCAACAAGGACTATCAAATATAGGATGAACCAACTCGATATATAGCTACCTAGAGGTACCCTACCTATCATGATAATAATACCTGAAGACAATAAAAGGGTTGCTTCAAAATTTCTAATTCGAAATGCTCTATAGGAAGCAGATGCAACATAAAATGCCAAAAGAGCAAACATAGTAGCCTGCATAGGTGATACCATATAATTAAACATCCACTTGAATAAAGTACCTTTAGAGGTTACATGAGCACCCCAGGCGACCTCTGGGTTGCCTTTAACAAAAAACCCTGCTACGATGGCAAATAATAATCCTCCAATAGCAAATAAGCTGTATTGCCAGCCCTTTTGTTTCATTAGAACCTTTTGGGTCTGTAGCTTTAATAAATTTAACCCTCCAAGAAAAATAGCAAATGCGGCAAGGATGTCGAACCATTGAGTTGCATCATCATCAACAAATGATTTGAAAGTAGGCTGGTCAAAAAACCACCCTAATAAGGTTGCAAAACCAATAAGGGAAACTATCAGGATTGGTATCTGTCTTTTCCAGAGCATTTCTATCTCACTGTTAATAGTTCAAGTATATTCATATTAAGATATCCTAGATCAAAAAGCATACGCAAAATGACTCCCGAGAAAATCAAGATTAAGATAATTACTTTGATCATATCTTGTCCCTTGACAGCACCTACAAGCTCTGGTTTGTCGGATAAATATGCGCTGGCTGCAAAAAACT
>JAYNUL010000136.1:0-4848 GCA_038281125.1 Fidelibacterota bacterium
ATCCAGACATTTGCACTTCCATCAGTAACATCACCTCCTGTAATACCTTGCAGCCATAATTCTTCAAGCAGATCATTTAGATTTGTACCTGAAACAGGGCTGCTGAGCATTCTAAAACCAGAGTTCCCGCTTATAGTTACACCATGTATTGGTACCCAGCTATTTCCAAATGTGGTACCAAGATCCCAATCATGCCCTGCTGTCCAGTTAGAATTCCCATCTTCATATGCACCAATATCTGGTGCGCTTCCATTATTTGTGTATTGATCAGTGATTCCGGATATGGCTGTACCAGCATCAATAAGAGGTGATGATGTCCCAGGAGAAAAATCATTGTTCGTAGTGTCTGTTAGTATGCTGTTTAGGGTAATGCTTTCGTTATAACCATTCCAATTATTTGTATAGGTCCCAAAATCAATAGCAACATTATTGGTCCTATGATTTGCAATCTTATCCGCTGCATTATTTTTTACTATGGTTGATGCATGATCTCCTGAACTAATTTGGAGTACTATTATATCATTCTTACTTCCTGAATTCAATACAGTGTTATTGTATATTTTATGATTATCTCCCTTTACCATTATCCCACCACTTTCACAGTTCCAGGCCAAATTATGATGCATGATACCATTAACTCCATCTGCAGTTCCACTATGATCAAATCTGGCACCATACTTTTCTGTATCATGTAACCAGTTGTATCTACAAATAGCACCATCTTGTTGCCCCTCCATGAATTGTATCATTGAGCCATCGCTCTGCAAATGCCCAGTATCATACAAGTTATTGTATTCAACCAGGCCAGCATCTCCAACCATTACAGTTGCCGAACCTCCTGTCTTATGTACTGTATTCTTTCGAAATACATTTGATGTTCCATTCATTCGAATAGTGAGCATGATACTGCTGTTATCAGCTACAGAATAATCAATTTTATTAAAGTAACAATTATCAACGGTGTCTGTCCCTCCCCACATCTCTAATGCGGTGCCATCCGTATTTCGGAATGCGCAATTCCGTATAGAGCTCCCTGAACTTCCAGAAGCAAATTTTGTCATTTCTGGCTCAGTATCAACTGTTCTAAGCATTCGCTTTGAACAGCTTGGATACATAAAATTACACCCGTAGACCAAACAATTGTCTCCATTGGAAAAGTAAACTGTCGTCGCAAAAAATTCTAGATTTTTAATTTGAACGTATTGTGATCCTGTTATAGAGAATGCATAAGATTGCACCTTTCCTCTAAAGTCTAACCTATTAGGATTGACTCCGTTTGCAGCATGATAATACAATGAATCAGCATTGTTATAGGTATCATACCACCACTCGCCTTCTTGGTCTAGAAATTCTTTCCTCCCCTCAAGATAATAATAGTGATGCTTTGTTTTCCAACTTGGAACGGTTGCATAATTAAACGTGTTCCCTGAGTGACTTGTAACTATTCTTGACCATGTTCTAAAAGACCCTAAATTAAGAATGGCTATAGCCTGTTTATTCGTTTCATCAAGATCAAAACCAGTGGCATTAAGGTCAATAGTTGTCCCTGCAGAATTTGTATAAGGGTCATCGATTATCGTACCATTGGTGTATGCATTTTCATCATCATCAATCGTACCCTTTGCCCAGTAATTATCATTATCCCAAACCGTATCATCGCTGAACTTTGCATTAGGCCAACGGGCCATAACCTGTTCCTCCCAGTTGACAAACAGTTGCCAGATATCATCAGATAGTTTGGTTCTCCATATATTAGATGATCCAACCTGTGTCCAGGTAGACGTAATTGGCGTGGTACCATCTACCACTACTCTTTCATTATTATAGTTTGTAAATACTATGGCAGATCCTGATGCTCCATCAAGGTCATCTATCGTAATGGTTTCATGATAGCGTCCCTGTCTTATATAACATTTATCTCCAGAAGACATTAAACCTGCAGCTTTGCCAATCGTTTTAAATGGAGTATTTATTGAGGTTCCATTATTGCTGTCATTACCATAAGATGTAGCAACATAATAGTTAGTACCTTGCATGAAGGAGATAAAAAAGAATGCCTCAAGGAAAAAGAGGTAAGGAGCTGACCTAAAAATATTCATTTAAATAAAAACTTATACTTTTTGAACTACTTTTATACTATCAGAACAAAGACAAGAAATGTTAAAAAGAACTACTCATAAATTAATCAAATTATAATTTCAATCTTTTAAAAAATATAGATTTAATTCTATACTCTCCAATTTTGTTTAAAGAATAAACACCCCATCCTTGTAGTTCAGATTGATCTTCTCATAATGCTATACAGGTTTTTAGAACTATACTGATAAATATCTTTCCAGTAATTTCTAAAGAAGTATTTAATTTTATTTCAATTAAACTAACTTTAGCATCATAAGTAGAAAAAATGAAAAAAAAAGCCCCGTGAATGGGGCTTTTTTCAGTTATTTCAAATAAATTAAAATGCGTACCCTAGTGAAAGATGTGGCATTGGTAAAGTACCAGTTTCACCATCTACACTTGCAATAATTGGTGAGACGCCTGCTTTTAAAACTAACCCTCCTTCAGGTTTTTGATATCTAACTCCAAAGGACGTATAGAACATTAAAAAACCACCATCAGCTGTAACTGACAAACCGCCAACATCACCACCTAAATCTGCAGACCCTTCAATGGAAATCATCCAGTAGCTAACACCTGCTCCAGCTTCTAACTTCCAATTATTTCCCCTTAGATAGTGAGCTCCAAGCGAAAGAGGATTGATACTTGTTGTTGTTTTAACTACGTCATAATAATAATCAAAACCTTCAGTTTCTACACTAAATCCACCATAACTTACTCGGGCAAATATATTGTCCTTTACCATTCTCTCGTAATTGATTGACCCCAATAATCCTAATCCTAAAAATTCAGCATATACGTTATTGGTTTGCGCTTTTGCTCCACTGTATGAAAAGCTTAGCATCAAAATTACCATTATTGCTTTGTTATTCACGTTAACCTCCTTGGTTTTCGTTCTTTGGTATGTTTATCTAGTAAATATACAACTTAAATGCAATAATCAAAACTAATCTCGTAACTTATCACCATTGCAATAAGTCATTCATTAGAAATGCCTAAACAATATTGAGTTCAATGACCCCAATAAAAAACCTTCGGATCCTTTAATTGGGTAGATACTATTTATAAGAAATTGAATATATGGCCAACCACAGCATCAATATATTTTTTTCTTTTAACAATACCAAAATGTGGAGCACCCTTGACTACCTCTAATTGTGAGTATTGAATTAGTTTTGACATTTTGATGGTATGTTCAGGTTTAATTCTGTTATCTTTTTCGGCAACAATCACCAGGATTGGGGTTTTTAGTTGTGCTAAATCAGAACTATTATAAGAAGGGAACATTGAAGTCCCATAATCAACCATGATTCTTTTAGTACTATCAAATTTGGTACTCTGTCCAATTTTTTCGTAAGCACGATCAAAGAGCTTTAAAGTATAGTTATTCCTATTACCACGGTTATCCATAAATCCTGTTTTTGTCAGATAATCATAATTTGGTTTGTGATAATCAATACCCTCGTGATTGTATAGTGAGGCAATTGAAACACCTTTGATAATTCTATATGGATAAAATTTTGCAACAGAAAGTAAAGCAAAACCTCCTGCACTATGTCCAACAACATGAAACTTATTAATTCCAACTGTATCAGCTACATGTATTATATCATCAGCTAGGAGTTTATGCGAATATGGAGTGGTCCCCATAGTAGAACGTCCATGTCCTCTCATATCAATACCAATAACAAAGTATTTTTCAGCAAGACGCTCAATTAATTCACTATATGATTCTGTAAATGCCAAAATTCCATGTAAAAAGATTAGAGGGGTATTTTTCCTATCACCAACTTCGACATAATGCAGCGTAGCGCCTTGGCGAGATACTTGGTTCATTTTCCCATTTTGTATAGGTTCTGCAAGCTTTGACGCAAAATATCCAGTACAACTAAAAAGGGAAAAACAACATAATAAGGTTAATTGCAAATACCTAAACATAATTTTTTACCCAAAAAATAAAGATAGCCAAAAGAGTTAACTTTTTTCAGTAATGCCTAAGCTAAATCCAGACATCATTTTCAGCTGTTAAATCACTTTTTATATTTCCTGTATTTACAATTCCTCTTGGTTCAACCAACATGATTTTACATTCTTCATTTGCGATAGGCTTATGATCAACACCTTTTGGAACTACAAACAAATCACCCTCTTTGAGATCTATTGTTTTATCACGAAACATAATTTTCATACTGCCTTCAATAACTATAAACACCTCATCTGTTTCTTTATGGTTGTGCCAAATAAATTTTCCTTTTATTCGAGCAATTTTAAATTGATAATCATTCATCTCGGCAATTACCTTTGGACTCCAATGATCTGAAAAACTTTTAAATTTTTTTCTTATATCAACTTTTTCTTCCATCATAATTATAGCTAGATTATTTGATTGGCTTTTTTATTGGGATACCTATGAGGTTGAAAAGGAATTAATAGTAAGTTCATTAAGTTTGAATGTTCTTTTTGTTCCATATGCGTATCAACACCATAAACGACATCATCAATACACGCTATCTTTTTTACAGTGCCAAAAATATGATCCCAGATAGAAAATATGTTACCGTAGTTACTATCTGTATACGGCTGCAAGTAGTGATGATGCACTTTATGAAAGTTAGGTGTCACCAAAACATAAGATAATAATCTATCCATATAAACTGGTATTTTTATGTTTGCGTGGGTTAGATGAGCAAAAAATACCGAAATAGTTTGGTACATCATTACAAGACCAAA
>JAYNUL010000137.1:0-4805 GCA_038281125.1 Fidelibacterota bacterium
CATAAAAAATGATAAGGGCTAAAGCAAATGAGATCAATATACTCTTTAAAATGATATTAAAGGAGGTTCCTCGCTGAATTTTTAAATAGCCTGCGTCATGTTCTTTCTGATATTTTTGTCCCATATTTTTTAAACCTAGGAAAGCGTTTACTATACATGTTTCACTTTTAACTTCAAGAAATGGAACAACCATAGACATGGAAGTAAAAAAAATCAACACATGTAAATAAATATTGGCATCAAAAAAAATGACATAGCCAATAATTAGTAGTGTCATGATAAGACCAATATATCCAAACGTAATTCTTCGCTTGATTTCTCGACCTGCAATATTGGGACAAGCATCCATGTACTAAGTATTCCTTTATTTTATCTCCATAAATGTTACTAAAAGACCCTAGAAAAAAACAGCTATACCATTAAATTTTATATTATATTAAATGTTATATAATTAAATAATGCTATTTTTAATTAGAAAAATCTTTCTTTCAATTGTTCTATTTATTTCTGTGCTATATCCAGGATCAGCAAATAGCCAATCATATACAAAGACGAATGAAAATTACAATAAAAGTGAAATAAATAATTACTGGTTATCCTTACAGGTTTCTACGTTTCTCTATCTAGAGTATGGTATCGACCATCATGTTAACGTAGATGAAAAATCAGCCCCAAATCAGGTAGATCAATATTTTAGAAACCAGATAAAGTGGAGTACAAGTAAGATGGACCATGCGGCATCTATAAGTGACCTTTTACTCTATGGTGCTTTTATTGGCACAATACCTCTAGTGCCAGCTTTCTCAGATAATTATTATTCTAAAGCACTAAAAATGAGTCTTAATGTTATTTCACTAAACGGGATTATTACGAATATTGTAAAAATGACAGTGAAGCGTCAGAGACCAGATTCATTTTACAAAACTAGAGCGGACGCTGATGACTCCTTTAGATCTTTCTTTAGCGGACACACTAGTACTACTTTTGCACTTGGTACTTCAAACGCGATCTTGCTATCAGAAGCGTATCCAGATAAGAGAAACCTAATATGGTTCGCAAACCTTTCTCTAGCTACGGCAACTGGGTATCTTAGGATTGCTGGAGATAAACACTATTTGTCTGATGTCCTTTGTGGTGGAATTGTTGGCTATTTTGTAGCCAAGTATGCACACAAGAAAATGGATACAGAGGAGACAAGGCTTGGATTCAGCTTTTATGAAAAGCACCCAACCATTAATCTCTCCTTTCGTCTGTAAACGATACTAAAAAAAAAGGGGACCTAAATCCCCTTTTAATTACTTACCTCCAAACCAGGACCAGAATCCTTTTTTAGACTTTTTACCGTTATTTTTACCGGCTTTCTTACCCTTCTTTTTTCCAAACTTTTTCTTTTTTCCGATTTCTTCCATACCAGCCCTCTCTTCCATTTCCATAGCTGAAACTGGAGCAGTTACGCTGAATACTAAAAAAGCAGAAAGAATCCATATAAAATTGCTTTTCATTTTACACACCTAATTATATTGAATTATTTTATATATAAAATTACGAACAATTGTTCCATTTTTAAAATGGATCCTAGCTCAACTGTTTTTAGTCATTGGCACGGGCTTTTATGAGATTTGCTTGATTTTGAATTCGTTTAACCTCTACTAACTCGTACTGTTCATGAGAGTGACACCAGAGAGCTTTACCCTCAACTAGTGTTCTGTCAAACATATGCTCTCTAACATCACGGTCCTCAATTAAAGTTACCTCTACGATTTTATATGTTTTTGATTTGGTGGCACAGGAAAAGAAAATAATACAAGAGAGCATAAAGATCTGTAATAGGTTATAAATCATGATTGAAAACAACTGAATTAGTTTTTTAAAACTATATTTCTTCAACGTTTAAACACTTTTTTACCCACCTGTCATTTTTCACTCTCTTAAAAACAAAATGATCAATAGTACATTTCGCTTTAGCCTCAACCTTTTCATCATTTACTTGCCTGGAATTTTGTTCCATTATTAATACAAATGTATCAAAAGGCCTTGCTGCATGTTGGCTAACGCTCGCCATTGCGGATAATGCGTATTCCATTTGGTTCTCATACCTATTCCTATTTACTTCAATATTTAAATGAAGAATCTTTTTCCCATTTTCACCATATACTCGAGTACGAGTAATCTTTGGAGCATTGTGATCTCTAGCGAAATATTTAGGTATCATCATGGCAACCTGTCTGTCAGTAAATTTGGTTTTTCCATGGGCAGATATGCAAAAAATTAAGGTAAGAAATATCTTGATGTAATTGTCAATACTCTTCATTTATAATATCCAATTTTTATTTTCTATTTTATTAAACTATTAAAACCCAAATCTTTAATAGTTTATTGAAAAATAATTCCTTTCTGATAATACTAAAGCACCCCACAAATGCAGGGTGCTTTAGTATCCTGGTTAGCCAGTAATAGACGTCGGTTCTTCTAGAATCTCGTAGGCTTTATAGGTGATATTTACAAAAGCTGGATTATTTCCTAAAACCTCATCATAGAACGAACTATTAAGGTAGTTTTCCATTGATTGGTGATCTTCCCAAGTATATACTCCACCATAGGTATTATTTTCTTCATCTGATAACCATACCTTGGACCTGAGACCACTAAGCTCTTTAAATGCTGGCGCAACCTCTTTTGCCGCTCCCATATACTCTTCGTGAGTGATTCCCTCTAAATTAAAATTGACGACTTGAATTACCATTTTATCTCCTTTTGTTCTATTTCTCTAAAGTTAAATCTCCAACAATCTTTTTCCCATGATATTCTTTCATATTTAATTCTGAGTGAATTTCCTTTAGATTGGCATTGGTTATAGAACCCGCAGCAATGATATTCAATGCTCCAGAAAATTCTTCCGAAGCTAATTTAATATACTCTTTTCCAGCAAACGCATTTTCTTTGGTTCCAGATGTCAAAACACTATCTATGTTTTCTATGGACGAAAGTGTTTTTAATGAACTCATAAAATTGGTTACTGAATCAATGGCCTTGTGGAAAGTAACTTTCATTGGACTAGCTAGGTTAGCCAACATTTGAGTGAGGCTAAAATCTACTTCTCCGTTTTTATTTAATGCCCCTAATACTACCTCCTCCACACCTATTGATTTGCAATATTTTATATCGAACTTCATTCTATCAACCTCAGAATCAGAGTATATAAAATCTCCCCCTCTTGGCCTTATCATAATTTTTACAGGAATTTTTATTGTGTCAACTGCAGTTCTAATTAAATCATAATTTGGTGTGACGCCTCCAAGATCTAATCTGTGACAAAATTCAATCCTGTCTGCATGATTCTTTTCAGCTAGTAATCCCTGTTGAATGGTTTCGACGCATGCCTCTAGAATAAATGGTCTAGATAAACCAATCATGGATAGATGAATTCAACTGTTTCTTTTAGATTTTCACTTAGGCTACCACTTACTGGGCATGCTTTAGCCGCTCTTTCTAGTTTATCTCTTTGATCAGGATTTAATTTTTGATTGCATTTTATTTTAAGCTTTATCTCTCCAATTCTTCTTGGGTTTGTGGCCATAACCTTTTCCACTTCAGCAATTGTTCCATCTAATTTTATTCCTTCTCTTTCTGCAACAATTCCCATTATTGTCATCATGCAGGAGCCTAAAGCAGTAGCAACAAGGTCCGTTGGTGAAAACGCCTCTCCCTTACCCTGATTGTCAATGGGAGCATCGGTTATAATTGTTTTACCAGATCTTATATGCACTGCTTCTGTTCTAAGTTCGCCCTTATATTCTATATTTGAAATCATTTTTTTGCCTCAATTTTTACTTGATTGATATTGAATTTTAATAATTATTGCCTCTACATAATTTATTGTCAGGATCACTAGTACAATCTACAAATGATATTTGTCCGGTTTCATTTTTAAAGGATACATATTTGAGACTGTGATGGTACTGGGTCATAATATTAATAGCATCTTGAAAGTTTTTTGAGAGTCTAAGACTCTGCGTCGGTACATTTGAATTGTGGGAAAAGTAAAAACTAGCTGATAAATCTTTGGACTCATCAATAAGTGTTAGTGAGTGTTCTTTTACTTTATCTCTTGAGATATAGTCATGTAGATAGAATGCATGTACACTGTTTTTTTCACTACTAGAATACTTTCCACCCTCAATAATTCCACTATCTGCGCAAGCGATAATTAACCATAGAAAAATAAATAATGCTGATAGCTTATTACTATTGCCAAGGAACATAGCTTTTGAAGGATTCTTTACTCTTCCTCTTGTCTGTTTTTTCGGTGTTCCTGGGCCTCTTTAATGATTTTGCCTGCCATAGCCTGGGCTACCTCATCGCTAATCTTAGTATCTCGCCTAATACTTGGTCTTTTAGCAATGTATTTAGAATGCAATAAGATGAGCGTTTCAAAAAATATTCCAATTCCAACAAATGCCCCAATTGGTATGGTTCCGTTTATGCGCAGATAAATAAAGCAGGCGCCAATAAAGTTGGCTAAAAGACAAACAAGGAGGGTATTTGTGGTGTTAAGATTTAAAAACCAGTTTTTCAAAAAATATAATCCTTAAAAGTAGAATTAATGGTAATACTAATTAAGTATCATAGCAAAATAGAATATTTATTTCCTTTATGTTTCAACAATGTCTTTCCGACAATAAAACCTAAAAAATTAAAGATAATATCGAAAAGTTTATTACCACCACTTTCTTTTGCCCACTCCTTCTCTATAAAAAGCTCAAGAATTTCCCAAGACACGGATAGAATAACTACATGAACGAATT
>JAYNUL010000138.1:0-4790 GCA_038281125.1 Fidelibacterota bacterium
ACCATCCAATTGTACTATTTACTGTATTTTTCATATTCAAATCTACCCACCATCTTACAAACAAAAAACCCCATGAACGTGGAACTTTATATATTCTACTAAAAGTCCACAGGACAAAAGGTATTTAAACAATGATTATTCTAAAGGGTATTTAATTATCTAATTACTTACTAGTTTTTTTCGTCTGCATAAGAAATGCTTCTTTTGCAAAATATATTAAGAATATTATCACAGAAATAATTGCTATAATACCATGTGCCCTATAGGTCGGATCTTGGATTGTATTAAAATAGATAATGATATCTGGTAAGGTAAAAAATCCAATTACTCCGAATAAATAGCTCCATGGATTCCCTCTCCAAAAGTATCTTATTAGATAGAAAATGCTTCCGATCCATATTGTATTAGAAATTAAATGAGTGACCTCAGGTTTTAGCGGTAAAACAAATGGCAATGCAATAATTAGCATGACAAGAATTTTCCTAAAAGTACTTTTTGCAGCAAATTGCCTGTAGATATAGTATATCCCCGCAATTATCAACATTTGTAAAACGCTCTTAAGAACCATTCCGCTAAGTAAAAAATCTAAAATCGGATAATTTGAATTTAAGGACTTAAGACTCCAACTTGTATTTGGTGTCTTAAATGTACCAGGCCCAATAAATGTTGAATCATATATTGTAGCCAATGTATTTATTGATAAGATTATGAGTATAAAGCCAGCTGAGCATAAAAAGGAAATAAAAGCATCTTGTAAATAAATCTTACGATTTTTCCTCTTAAAAGCTGAAAAATAATTTGGCCATGCTAAATTAATTATTAAAGTAGTTATAATGACAGCTAAACCAAGGAAGACCGATACCGCAATACCTCCAAAATATGTCTCAAAAAGAAAAATATTAATCGGTTTTGAAGTATTATAATTAAAAAAGTGAGTAGCATAACCAATATATTCAAACAGCCATAGAAAAGATGTAAGGGACCCAATAGATAGAGCCAGAATCCAATTTGGATCTCCATTATTCATAAGGATTAATAAATACCTAATTCCTATGATTGGCAATGCAAAAAGTATTCCCAAAACAAAGAACATCCGAATGATGGTGTATGGCGTCCATTCAGTATACTCTCTTGTCCAGGACTCTGGTAATTTTAATTCAGACCTTACCATACCAACATAATTTCCATGAATTTCAAAGTTAAGATTCATCCTTGCTTCAGCAATGTTACCTTTGTGATTTTCATCAGCCTTATACTTGAAAAGGTAGTCAGTTCGGTTTTCTTTTTCTATTGTCTCCTCTTCGGACAACTCCATGTTGATAAGTTCAATATTAGTACTATCAGCGAATTTTAATACTGTATTCAAAGCCTCTTCTTTGGAAATGAAAGGTAAGTAAGTTGTATCAGAAAGTGTTTCTTTGAAATGAGGGTAACTGGTTTGATCATCTTCTGATGGCACCCAAACTCTATATTCTCTTTTTGTTTCAGGTCTATAAAATCTAACAGACCATCCCATGGTTTGATAGTTCTTCGCGGCAAGAAAGGATCTTAAAGTGCTCTTACCTTCTTTTTCAAGAATATATGAAAAAATTGAAGACTCTTCGTATTCATAGATGCCAATTCTGCCCACTGGAGTTTGAAAACCTCTAAGAGATAGCCAATTCTCTGATTTAGCTACAGATCGGTATTCACTAAGATCAAACCCTCTTCCTTGCAGATACGTCCTAGCTATTTCTATTGCCTCATCTCTATTTTTATCAAGCGAGGTATAATTATATATAGGTTCATTGATTTGATATGATTGTATAACCGAAATAAATGATATGAGGCCGAAGACTCCAATAATTAGACCAATTTTTACCCTGTTTTTACTGAGAGGCTTATAGGGGGATGAAATGGTTCTTTTTTCAGTGATCTTTTTGCTTTCTTCGCTCTTTTCATAATTTGTAGAATCAAGTGCGTTTACCAAATTGGTGGAGGGAATAAATCCACCATTTTTTAAATAAGAAATGATTGCATATATAAGCGGAAGAAAAACTAGACCAACACTTACAATACCTGTAGTGAAATAATATGGATTAGAAGATCTTAAAAGTATCATAGCTGAAGAGACTGAATCCACGCTGAAACTCCATATAAGCGTAGCGAGAATACCATACCTTAAAAATACCCAACTTATCATTAGCCCCGTAATAGTGAGTTCTAACCCTCTTATATAAAAAGGTTGTGAAATACCTTCTTGTGCAATCCCCCAAATAAATGAACTGATAAAAACAGCAATAATTTTAGATTTTGTATATTTCTGTAAAAATGGAATTGCAAACATACGAGCAACCGATTCTTGAAAAATAGCTAACATCAATCCACCCAGTAATACACTCACCCAGGGAACATAGGTTCCCAAACGATCTAAATTAGGTATTTCTGTAGGCAACCATGCTCCAAATTCTTTTGATACAAGGTAAAAAATAGTTTGAAAAGCAAATGTTGCAAAAGTAAGCGAGATACCTACTATTGCACTATTAAAAAATGATCGGCTTTGAATGCCTTGGACTGTTAGAATATGCTTGAACGAAAGTTGATGTGGATACTGTTCCCGATAAAAAGGTTCAGAACCAGCTATCAAAATTCCTAAAGAGAGTGCAAGTAATGATGGAAAAAGTATGCACTCAAATAGAATTATGTTTGTTAAATAAGTAAGATAAGAATCTTGGGTGTAATATGAGTACAATTCTAAAGGATAACTATTGAAAACATTAACTATTAACAAAACTGCAATGATACCTGACCAAGTAAAAGCTGTTTTCCATTGAATATCTCTTTCCCTTGCTCGAACAAGTATCATAATGAAAATAGTAATTAACGCTACAAATAAACCTGTGAAGCCTATTGTTGATAAAAGGTTATTTTTAGAACGAATTTTTTCATATTTCAGTCTCCAGGTTTCTGGTAGTTTTATACGCTCATTGTAGTAACCAATCTGGTCGCCCTGAACCTTCACAGTAAGGATATGGTTGCTTTCCTTTATATTGAATGATCTCTCTTTCCATTCAAATTCATGATCCCAGCGGTTCTTAAGTTTTTCTGTTTTTGATTCAATGAGTTCCCAATTCTGGATATCTATTCCCATTGTGCCAACGAGAAAAAATTGTGCTGCATTGAGAGCATTACTCTGCGTTAATGAATCACCAATCGCATCTTCTGGAATTTGGTGTATATATGTTCTGAGCTCTCCCCTGGTTGAATAATAAACTTTTACTTCTTCTTTATTTTTAGGTTTAAACCAACGATTTCTCCAATAGTAGCCATTAGTACTATTTAATATTTCTCCAGCTTTTTCTGCAGACAAGTGATATTCTAAAAATATTTTGGAATCTCTTTCATAGCCAAATCGTTTTGCATGCATAAAATCGCCTATATCAATTCCACGATTTGCAAGAAACATTTCAGCTTTTACTTTTGCTTCTTCATTTGTGATATTCATTTTAATAGAAGCTTCTGGGAAGGCCTGTTTGAAATAATTCTGAGTAATAAAAAGTGAAACCATACTCAGAATAATGCAGATATAAATTAGTCTCTTATCTTTTATGTTTAATTTTTCTCTCATGAATAGCGACTATAATGTTTCTAATTTTTCAAACACTTTTAGGGATATGTCCTCAAGAAGAGTGAGAAGGTCATCAATCTTATATCGCTCCTTAACTATGGGAGTTACCTCACCTGATTGCAAATCAATAAGCATAGTTGTTATTTGTATTTCATCACCAAGGGTGGTAAAACTTCCAGTAAGCACCAGATTAGCATTGATCTCTTTTCCAACAACTGATGCGACTTCCATAAATCCTGCTTTTTCAGGATCATACTGTTTTAATGTATTTAAAATGGTTAACCTATCAATTACCTTGAGTGTTTTTGATGAGCTGATTTTAAATGTCAAACTTTCCGAAAATGAATCTGTAAGCCACTCATATTCTGTATCATTTCTCATGTTATCGAATGGAAAAACAGCTATTGAGTTTGAAGTAACCGTAGTTTGTGCTTTTGTTATAAGATTGACCACTTGGAAGAGCAAGAGAATTGAAATAATGGTTCCTGCTATCCATGACAAAATGGGCCTCACATTGAACTTATCACCTGCTTCTCTTACGCTTTTTGGCGCTTCTATAGCATCCTTGTTAAAAGCGGGTGTTCCACTAATGATAAGCGAGAATACTTCTTGCTTACCTTCTATACCTTTTAGCTCACACATTCCTATAGATGTTGCTTTAATATCTGATTGACTTTGAATAGAATCATTAACTGTCTGGGAGATACATATACCGCCTGAATCAGCTAGGTTTTGAATACGCGAAGCAATGTTTACGCCATCACCAAAGATGTCTTCACCTTGCTCAATGACATCCCCAATATGTATACCAATACGAAGATTCAAAGCAGGTACCTCTTCCAAAGTTTCTTGAATCTCTATCGCACAACGCACTGCTTCGATAGCGCTTGAAAATGAGTTGAGTGTGCCATCGCCCATTTCTTTTAGAATGTCTCCATTGTATTTTTTAATTATGGGCTCAAGAAGCTGGCGATTATAATAAAGGAGATTTAGAGCTTTCTTTTCATCTGCTCTCATAAGCGAGGTAAACCCAACTATATCGGTAAACATTATGGCAGTGAGTTTTCTATCTATGTTTTTTGCAGCCATAATTTTATTTTAGTTTGTTGTAAGAACTTGTACCTATCAAAATACTTTTTTATCCCAATAAAATAGTTAAATACATTTCTAACCTGGTTTAATA
>JAYNUL010000139.1:0-1327 GCA_038281125.1 Fidelibacterota bacterium
TTTGGATTTTTTTTATTATACTATGTGCTGTTAATTGGTGGCGAAGAACTAGCGGATAGAAATCAGGTTACTCCTGAAGTTGGTATGTGGGTTCCTAATTTAGTACTTCTGACACTTGCTCTTTACCTGATACTCCACACTATAAGAGAAAGAGCTCCAATATCTATCCTGTCGTTTTTGAAAAAGGAAGAAAGATCAAATTGATTTATTCAAACCTAATATCAAAAAAACGTGATGGTTTTAATCTAAAAAAAAATGATGTAGAACTATTTTTTAATGGATATCTTACAGGCAAAGTAACAGATGCCCAGATGTCTGCAATGCTAATGGCAATATATTTTAATGGTATGGATGAGGATGAAATATTTTCGCTAGTAGAGGTTATGCTAAGATCAGGGAAAACACTCGATTTCTCAGATTCTAAAGATTTTGTTGCTGATAAGCATTCTACCGGAGGCGTAGGAGACAAGGTGTCTCTCATTCTGGCACCAATTATCGCAGGACTAGGATTGAAAATCCCAATGATTGCAGGAAGAGGACTTGGATTTACAGGTGGCACTATTGATAAACTGGAGTGCATACCGGGTTTCAATACTAATCCTGATATTGATAATTTTATAAAATGGGTGTCAAGGAGTGGATATGGTATTATGTCACAATCAGAAGAAATATGTCCTGCTGATAAAAGGATTTATGACTTAAGAAGCAAAACGGGTACGGTTGCGTCAATACCTCTCATTTGTGGGTCTATCATGAGTAAAAAGATCGCAGAGGGCATATCTGGCCTTGTGCTTGATATAAAGGTTGGCAATGGGACTTTTATGAAAAACAAACATAGGGCAATTGAATTGGGATCTTGGATGAAAAAAATTGGGGAGGCTTTTAATATAAAAACAGATATTATATACTCGAATATGAATCAACCACTTGGAAATTATGCTGGGTTATCCTGTGAAGTTTTTGAAGCAATAGAATGCTTAAAAGGAAATGGACCAAATGACCTTATGGAGGTTACTTTTGAATTAGGTTCACAATTATTACTTCAATCAGGTACCGCAAAAACATTGTCCGAGGCTATAAAACTTCAAAAGAATATAATTGACTCAGGAAAGGCCTTGAAAATATTTGAAAATTCAGTAGAAACTCAAGGTGGCCGTTTGAATGAGTTCCGTGACCAATCATTACCAAAATATGAATCATATGTATGCCCAAAAAATTCGGGATTCATTCAGAAAATGGATACTGAATCCATAGGCTGGCATTTAGTTGATATGGGATGTGTGCAACAAAATAGAGATCAAAAATTAGATAAAACTGCGGGAATAGA
>JAYNUL010000139.1:1427-4745 GCA_038281125.1 Fidelibacterota bacterium
TAGCAAATTTTTCTACAGGCAATCCTAGAGTATCGTGTGCAGCTTTCATAAATCTAGCCCATGCAGGCAATGCAGCTTTGCTTCCATCTTGACCTGGTCCAAGCGGAACTTTGAAATCATCTACTCCAAACCAACAACCCGCAGCTATTTGCGGAGTAAATCCCACAAACCAAGCATCACTCCAACCTTGAGTTGTGCCAGTTTTTCCAGCAGCAGGTCTATTAAACTTGTATTTCCATCTAGCGCTTCCTCCTGTCCCTCGATCCATAACAGTTTGCATCAAGCTAGTCATTAGATAGGCTGTCTCTTCACTTAATACCTCTTTACGGTCTGGATAGTATTCTTTGATTATGTTTCCATACCTGTCTTCAATTTTTGTAATTGCAAAAGGCTTTGAGTAAACACCCATATTTGATAAGGCCGAATATGCGCTTACCATTTCGATCGGAAACACCTCTGAGGTTCCTAATGCAATTGCATCAACTGCTCTGATATCTGTATTGATTCCCATTCGTTTAGCAGTTTGTTTTACTTGGTCTGCAGGTGCGATATCTTGCTGAACCATACGAACAGATATCAAATTCATTGATTTTCTCAAACCCTCTCTAAATGTGGTTAACCCTCCTGTACTACCGTCATAATTTTGCGGCTTCCACTTTACCCAAGTACCATCCATGTTTTGAATATTTAAAACTACAGGCTGATTTAATAATTGTTCTGTTACAGGATATCCATTGTCCAATGCCGTAGTATAAACAAATGGCTTAAAAACAGAACCAGGTTGTCTTTTTGCCTGTACTGCACGGTTGTATTGATCATGGTAGTCAGGCCGTCCACCTACCATTGCTAGTATTCCGCCAGTATTTGGATCCAAGGCAACAAAGGCACTCTGAACTAAAAGCTTATCCCTTAAATCTTTGTAAAGTTGCCCCTCCCCAGCCAACATCATTTTGATGCTATCTTCTTCGTAAATTGTTAGATAGGCTAAATCTTCAAATTCCTCTCGATTTTTGTAGAGGCGTTTATTTAAACGCTCTTGGTCATCCCTAACCGTTTTTAATACCGCATCTTCAGCAATCGTCTGGAGCCTAGAATCCAAGGTTGTATAAATCTTAAGGCCGTCTCTGTAAATATTTATCCCCAATTCCGTATCTTGTTTTTCAAGAACTCTTCTTACGTATTCAGTAAAATAGGGTGCTGTACCTCTTTTAGGTACTTCTAAAACCGTTTCCAATGTTCTTGCTCTATTTTCTTCATGCTCACCCTTACCTATGTATCCCTGATCGCGCATCAGACGCAATACGGTATTTCTCCTGCGTACTGCTCTTTCTGGATGATGAATGGGTGAGTAACTAGCGGGTGCAGGTAAGAGACCGACCAATAATGCAGACTCATCTATAGTTAAGTATTTTGACTCCTTTCCAAAGAATCTCTTTGTAGCGGCCTCAACACCATAGGTTCCATGCCCAAAGTGAACTGTATTAAGATACATTTCTAATATTTCATCTTTCGTATAAGTCCTTTCAATTTGGATGGCAGTAATCATTTCTTTAACCTTCCTAAGAATACTATCCTCAAAGCCAACAGACTTATAAAGATTACGAGCAAGTTGTTGAGTTAAAGTAGAGAAGCCTTGCCTGTAACTTAATGAGAGTGTATTTATCATCACCGCTCTAGCAATACTTCTCATGGAAAGGCCCCAGTGGTCAAAAAATCTACGATCCTCTGATGAAACTACAGCATATTGCATATGTTCAGGTATTTTATCTAGCTCGATAAATACTCTCTTCTGCACAAATAATTCATTTAAGACTTTTCCATCTGCAGAATATATTCTTGTCACTAAGTCAGGATCATAGTTCTCTAATTGTTCTAAGGAAGGAAGATCTCTTGATAAAATAAGAATAATGCTTAATACACCTAACATTCCTACAGCAATTAGTATAAGACACCGGTAGACAATTTTTTTTATATCCATCTTTATGATCTGATTTTATTGTATTGAGATAAAACTAGTGGTTGAACAATAAAGATTAATTAAAAGACAAATGGTATTCCACAATTAATTTTTTTCCCTTGGACTAATCATATCTTCTGGCTTAACGAGATTATCAAATTCTTCTCCTGACATGTAGCCCAATTTCTCAATAGCATCTCGAAGTGTAGTATTTTCCTTATAAGCTTTTTTTGCAACCTCGGACGCCTTATCGTATCCAATGTGAGGATTTAATGCAGTTACCAACATTAATGAATTATAAAGATTATGGTTTATACGCTCCAAGTTAGGCTCGATACCATCAACCGCGTTAGTTCTCAATGAGTCACAACCATCTGATAGAAGACGAATTGATTGTAAAATATTGTATGCAATTACCGGCCTGTACACATTTAATTCAAAATTACCTGAAGCACCGGCAAAGGTTATGGTAGTATCGTTCCCCATGACCTGTGTACATAACATGGTCATGGCCTCGCATTGAGTTGGGTTTACTTTTCCAGGCATTATTGATGACCCCGGCTCATTAGCAGGCAAAACAATTTCTCCTATACCACTTCTTGGTCCACTAGAAAGCCACCTTAGATCATTGGCTATTTTAAATAATGACCCCGCTAAAACCTTCAATGAACCAGATAATTCAACAATACAATCTTGCCCTCCCAAAGCTTCAAATTTATTTTCTGCGGTAACGAATTCTATCCCTGTGAGAAATGATATTTCATCAGCTACTTTTTCTGCAAAACCACTAACTGAATTTATACCTGTCCCAACCGCAGTACCACCCATTGCCAACTCCTTACAATGCCCTATAGACGCTTCTAAACGTTTGATACCATGATCCAATGCAGAAACATATCCTGAAAATTCCTGTCCCAAACTCAGTGGAGTCGCATCTTGGAGATGAGTTCGTCCAAGTTTCACAATTGAATCAAATTTTTTGGATTTATTATCCAAGGAGAATCTCAATCTTTTTACTGAAGGGATAAGGCTATGATGGATGCTTTCAACAGCGGCAATGTTAATCGCTGTTGGGAAAGTATCATTTGTTGATTGACTCATATTAACATGATCATTTGGATGAACAGGATCTTTGCTACCTAACTTGCCTCCAAGAATCTCAATAGCTCTGTTAGCTATTACCTCATTAAAATTCATGTTAGTCTGTGTACCGCTTCCTGTCTGCCAAATTACTAGAGGAAAATGTTCATCGAGAGCGCCAGAGATTACTTCATCGGAAGCTTTGTGGATTGCGTTTAGGATTTTATCATTGATATTGCCAAATCTATGATTAACTGAGGCTGCTGCTTTTTTTATCAGGC
>JAYNUL010000140.1:0-4732 GCA_038281125.1 Fidelibacterota bacterium
CGAGCGCTCAGGTGGAGCCATCATGGCTTTTCAAGCGTATCCAATTTTGTCTTACAACAGGTTTATTGGAAATGGTGCTCCTGCATTAAACACAGATAATGCATTACTGGCTACCCAAAGTGGTGGCGCAATTACCCTTTACGATGATGATGATGTTGAGTTTGATGAAGACAGGAATGTTTCAGAGGGAAACAGCAGTGGTTCTAGAAATGTTCCTGATACATGGAATGTTCAAAATAACTATTTTGAGGATAATAGTAGTGGTAACGGAGAAAACGTCTATGCTCATGGGTATTCTGGAACGATTGATGTCAGCGGTAGTATTTTTGAAGATATTGACTGTGAACAGAGTGATGTGAATGAATTTGTTCTTCATTCAGTCGAAGATGAGGCTATCTACTTAACCAATGATATTTCTGGAGCATGCCTAGATCAGGATGTGTTTTTTGTAAATCCTAATATCGGAGATGATGAAAATGTTGGTACCGAGGAGGATCCTTTCAAAACCATTCGCCATGCTCTAACGATGATTAAATCAAGTGACGCAAGTACAACTATTATTAATCTTTCTGCTGGAAGATTCTCCACCAATGATAATGGAGAAATATTTCCTATTGTTCTACCAGACAACGTCCATCTGATTGGAGATGAAATGGAGACAACTATTCTAGATGCTGACGCTGATGAAAACAATGAATCTGGTGTAATTATTATCCCAGAATGTGAAAATGTTAAGGTCGCGAACATGACGTTGAGAAGAGGATACAGTGAAAGTCATGGTTGCTCGGGTGGCGGAGCGCTTCTTGTTACAGCAGATGATACAAGGGATCTCACATGGGATATGAAAACGAATAATGCAATTTTAGAAAATTTAATCCTAGAGAACAGTCATTCAAAAAACGGTGGAGGTCTATCGTTATTTAGAGTAGATGGACCAGTTATCGAAAACTTAATTGTAAGAAATAATACGGCAACCATGATGGGTGGAGGTATTAATATATATTCAGCAAACTTCTCTATGGAAGATGTTGAAATCCATGACAACCTCTGTTTTGGAACTGTCTACGCTGGAATTAATGACGTTGGGCACGGTGGAGGACTGTTTCTTAACCAAACTTGGGGTACAATGGACAATATGAACATCCATCACAATACTGCATCCATGAATGGTGGAGGGGTGTGGTCTAGTGAGGGATCCGCATGGACTATGACAAACTCTAATGTGAGCGATAATATAGCGCCGTATAATGGAGGTGGTTTTGGATTTTGGAATCATAACGGAGAAGATTTAAACGCAACACTTATCAATGTGACTATTGAGAATAATATTGCCCAGCCTGGCTGGTTTGTTGGCCATGGTGGTGGTGTATGGGCCAGTAATTCGAGTACAGTTTTTCAGGATTGTATTATAAAAAATAATACAGCAGGCGGGAATGGTGGTGGAATTAACTACTTTGAAGGTGGTTGGCCTGAACTATACAATTGCGTGATTGATGGAAATTCCTCTAACGCAATAGGAGGAGGTGTTTATATTCACGATGAAGGTGGTTGGAATAACAATGGTTTAACCATGGACAGGTGTTTGGTAACTAACAATTCTTCCAATCAATGGGCTGGTGCAATCTCATCTGCCGGGAATGCAGGTATAAATAGAATTACCAATTCAACTATAGTTGGAAACTCAGGTGGAGGTGCTGCTGTTGAAGCGTACAATGCCAGCGGATTGGAGGTGTTTAATTCCATTATCTGGGGAAATAGTCCATCCAATTTTGATAATCAATATGGAGTCACTTTTGGAGATGGATTTGTTTCTCACAGTAATATTGGAGGCGGCTGGGAAGGTGATGGAAACATTAGCTCAAATCCACTATTCAACAATATGAATTCTGGTGATTACACACTAAGACAAGATTCACCATGTAAAGACGCAGGTATTGCAGATCTAGATGGTGACGGAGTGGAAGATGTTACCGATTATAATGGAAGCGCTCCTGATATGGGTGCTTATGAAATGGTTATGGCAGCCCCATCGGGTCTAGTTGCCTACCCTGAAGAAACCTATGTAATGCTTACATGGGACCCAGCTGTAGAAGAAGGACTTCAGTATTACCTCTTAGAGCGTTCTACGGGCGTGGAGTTTACTGAAAATGTGACTTCTAACTACGTAATGACGAATTATTATGAGGACAACTCACTTGAATATGATACTGAATATTTTTACCGGATTTCATATTTCAATGGTAGTTGGAGTGAGGTGTCAGACCCAGTGTCCGTAACCCTTGAGTTCATGTCTGTTGAAAACAATCAACTCCCTGAGGTGTTTGCTCTTCACCAGAACTACCCGAATCCTTTTAATCCGGTTACAAACTTAAGTTATGACCTACCTGAGGATGCTATGGTGAATATTACAATCTTTGATATGATGGGTAAGATGGTAGCTTCCTTAGTCAACAGCCAACAGTCTGCTGGATTTAAAACTTTGCAGTGGGATGCCACAAACCAAAGTGGTATGCCCATTAGTGCAGGCCTGTATATTTATACCATTCAGGCTGGTGAGTTTAATCAGACTAGAAAAATGATTCTCTTAAAATAAATAATAGATTTACAACTTTTTAAAAGGCCCCACAAATGTTGGGGCCTTCTTATTTTTGAGGGAGTTTCAGCTTTAGATCTTTACTTTTCGATGAAAAAAGGGACTTAAAAACTACTTTTTTTATTAAAATATACCTTTTATTTTAAATTTGCCTAGGACGTAGGCCTGTCATTATATTTCGGAGAGTCATTGTGCTCACGAGGTAAGACAAAATTAATAAAATAGCTGATAGCCGTAGGTGCGGTCTATCAATTGCGGAGTTCAACATGAGGGAAAGTTTACTTTTTTCCATTATTATTCGCACAGCCCGTTTCATACTTTGGGCGTGCCTTTCCATGGTAATCATTTTGCCATCCACCAAAATTTATGCCCAAGATGATGTAGAAGATGTTGAAGAATTTTTTGGTGATGATGATGAAGATGAATTTTATGATGATGAAGATGAATATCTAGATGATGACGAATATGAAGATGATGAGTACTATGATGATGAAGATGAATATGAAGATGATGAAGAGTTTGAGGATGATGAAGACTTCGAGGAAGAATTATCTGATGAAGCAGAAAACCTTGGATATACTATAGATCTTGCTATGGGATCTCCTAGATTTACAAATCCCGTACTAATGTCCTGGAATTCAAACGTTGACCTGAGGGCAAGCGTTGAGTTTCCTTTACTCATGCAGGTTATGGGTGCAAGATTTAGGTTTGGTGTAGAGGTGGGATCATTTAAGTTTGAAAATGCAAAATTCAATGAGGATAATCCAGCCATTCAAATTGGAGAGACGTTTAGCGGTATCACGGCAATGGGTGTCGTATCTTTTCCAGCTGGTCCAGGGAAAATAAAATTTGGACTAGGATTAGTTGGATCATCTCCAGGATTTTCCATGGAAGCATCTTATGGTCTTCGAATTGGAGAGATGCTCGAAATCAGAGGGGGTATTAGATCTACTGAAGCACTTACTGCCAAAACCTCTGAATCGGCTGAAATCGGTCGAGCAGGTTGGATGGATGGCCAAATCGTTTTAGGAATTAACTTGTAGAAGTGAACTCTTCTTTAAAGGAAATGAATAAAATCACTTCAAAATATTTTACAATTTTATTTATTACTGTTTCTTTTCTGACAGGGCAGGATGTTACATTTATACCTGCTGGAAAAGCTTCAGGATACTCAAAGTATAATCTAACAACATCTACAGCAAACGGTAATGATGGAGCAGGTGGGTTTAGTTTTGTTGGTGACGGGTTTGGTGCAACAACAACCTATCGTGTCACAGCGTCGTTTGATGGTGGTACTACATTTAACAATATTCCAAGTGCTACTGCAACCACTGGAACTTGGAACAATAATGGACTATTTACAACCGATGGTGCCGGTGAAATGCAAATCGCTTTTGCTCACAGCAGGCTTACCAGCATGGCAAATTGGCCGGGATCTGTCAACTCGGGAACGATTAATCTTCGTGTGACCAATATCGCAACTGGTACTCATTATCCAGGCTCAGCAGGATCGCAGTTTACCCTAGACCTGGTTAGGCCTTCTGTTGCAACAGCTAGTGTTTCTTCCGACAATAGCATTAACACGGAATATGCAACAACTGATGATGTAATTACAGTTGCATTTACCACTGATGAGGCTTTGAGTACAGATACTGACTATGCAATCAATGGGGATATCTCTGGCGTTGCAATTAGTTCAAACGGTTCTGGAACTAGTTGGAATGCTTATAATACTGTATCCACTCATGCAGAAGGTGCGGCCTCTTTCGCAATAACCTTTTACGATGTAAACGAAAATCTTGGTTCAGCAGTTTTAAATACTACTACCGATGGATCTACGGTAACCATTGATAAAACCGTTCCTGATGTTTCAGTAAATATTGTATCAAATAATTCTACAAGTACTCTAGCGAAGACTAATGATATTGTTACCATAACCATTTCATCTGACGAGATTTTATATGATGCTCCAACGGTTACAATTGATGGGAATTCTATCACGCCAAACCCTAATGCTCCAGCGGCAACCTACTCCGTTGCTCGAACGATGCAATCTGGGGATACGCAGGGAACAATTGCCTTTCTAATTTCCGATATAAAAGATAGAGCAGGAAATACTATATCCAATATAACTGCATC
>JAYNUL010000141.1:0-4712 GCA_038281125.1 Fidelibacterota bacterium
AAGGAATACCTCCAAGACTGAATCTTATGATATTTTTCAAAGGCAAACTAATCATCAAAAAAACAACTAGTGGTAAAGATAGAAACAAAAATATACTTGGCACTAGGCGATTTTTCCATAACCATAAGCGACGATTAATTAATGCAGATATCATTCTAACCCTCTTCCTGAAAATTCAGAATCCAATAAGTCTTTAAGTCCTAGTTTTTTGACATCCAGATCAATCATTATTTCATTGGAAGCAGTCTTTATTACGTCAAAAAAGACAGTCCTAGTTCTTCCATAAAAATGAAATGTATTGTCCAATCGATTTGGTGAAACAATGGTAGTAATATTTTTAAGACGATTATATAAATCATCCGTTAAATGTTCAAACTTGATTTGAAACTGATGATAGTCAAGCGTACTCTCAAGTAATTTATCAAGGTGCCCGTCCATTATTATTCTGCCTTCGTGGAAAACAAGTATCCGATCATGTGATTCCTCAACCTCTTGGATCGAATTACTTACATAGATAATTGATTTATCACCTTTTAATTCTTTTATGAGATCCCAAGTCAACCTAACTGACTCTGCGTCCATATAACCAGTGGGTTCATCCATAATTAATATATCTGGATTATGAATTAAAGATCTAACTAGCATTGCTTTCTTTTGAATGCCTCCAGATACTTTGTATGCAAATTGATTAAGGTAAGGATTAAGGTTCAGAGCTTCTGTATAGTTTTTTAATCTTCGCTCGTAATCAGTACTCTCTACAGAGTAAAGCATTGCGTTAAACTTTATGTTTTGCTCAATTGTGAGCCATGGGTCTAAATCATTCTCAAATGAAACATATCCTAGAAGATCTCTTGTTTCCTTTCTTCTTTTATTCATGTCAAGGCCTTGAATAAATACTTGACCATAATTTGGGTTTTCGTAACCAGACAAAAGTTTAAGCAACACAGATTTACCTGAGTCATTTAAACCAACAATCGCAACCAGGCTTCCACGCTCTATCCCAAAAGATAGACCAGCAAGAATTGTCTTTTTACCAATTAACTTTCCTACTTTTTTTAATGTTATACTTGCTTCCATGAGATTATTTAATGTGCTTCATACCAAGAGTTACCAATTCCATAGTCTACAACTATTGGAACATTTAGCTTCATTGCATTTTCCATTTTATCAATTACTAACTTAACTAAAACTTCTTCTTCTTCAGATGGAAATTCAAATATTAATTCATCATGAATTTGTAAAACTAACTTAGATCTGAGATTTAATTTGGAAATCTCCTCAGCAATTCTAATCATTGCCATTTTTATCATCTCCGCTGAAGAACCTTGTATGGGCATGTTAATTGCCATACGCTCTGCAGCTTGTCTCCTAAGTGCATTGTCTGAGTCTGCATCCCATATAGGCCTTCTCCTACCTAAAATAGTTTCTACGTATTTTTTTTCTCTAGCCATTGAACAAGTAGAATCAATATAATTTTGTATTCCAGGGTATTGTTGGAAATAGTTTTCTATTAACATACTTGCTTCATTTCTAGGAATACCTAATTCTTGCCCTATTCTAAATGCACCAGCTCCATACATTATTCCAAAGTTGACAACCTTAGCAGTTCTACGCATTTCAGGTTGAACTAATTCAATAGGTACATTATAAACCAGACTAGCAGTTTTGGAATGTACGTCAACAGAATTTTGAAATGCATCAATTAGTCCTCTATCATTACTAAAATGAGCCATCATTCTCAGTTCAACCTGCGAATAATCAGCTGAAAATATTTTCCAATTTTCTTTTTGAGCAATAAATGATTTCCTTATTTCACGACCTTCATCAGTTCTTATAGGAATATTTTGAAAATTAGGATTTGTACTGGACAACCTTCCAGTAGAGGCTATCATTTGGTTAAAAGTAGAATGTATTCTTTGCGTATCTGCATTTACTAATTTTTGAAGAGAATCAAGATAAGTATTCTTTAGTTTATAGTATTTTCTATATTGAAGAATAAAATCAGGCAACTCATGATAATTATTTAATTTTTTCAAAACCTCTTCAGCGGTGCTGCGCTTTTTTATTTGAGGTAATTTCATTTCATCAAAAAGAATATTGGCAAGCTGTTGTGTGGAATTAATATTGAACTCTTTTCCAGAAATAGAAAATATTTTTTCCTGAAGTACATCTAGTTTTTTTGATATTCCTTGAGACATTGATGACAGCATTTCAGAATCAACAAATACTCCATTGTATTCCATTTCCACCAAAACTGGAATCAAAGGTAATTCAATAGTTTTAAAAAAGTCATGCAATAACTTGTCTTTTAATTGCTGCTCTAAAATCCTTGTTAATTGGAAAGTTAAATCTGCATCTTCACAAGCATAAATTGCGGATTTTTCTAATGGTACTTCGGACATCAATATTTTGCTTTTCCCTTTACCTATTAATTCTTCTATCTTAATTGTTTCGTAGTTCAAAAATTCTAGGCTCAAATTATCTAGCGATAAAGATTTGGCTGAGGGATTTAATAAATGCGCGGCAATCATTGTATCAAAAGCAATTCCTTGGACATTGACTCCATATCTTTTTAAAACATGTAGATCATATTTAATATTTTGTCCTGTTTTTGCTAAGGAAGAATCCTCAAGGATATTTTTCAATCGATTGATTACAACTTCAATATCTTTTTTTCCAAAGATATCATCCTTTTTTTCAGGATACATGATTGGAATGTACCAGGCACTGTTTTCTGAAAAGGAAAAACTAAGGCCTACAATCTCTGCAACAGATGGATTAGTACTAGTCGTTTCTAAATCAAGAGAAATTAGATTAGAGGATTTTAGATTAACAATTAAATCATCTAATTGATCAAGGGTTAACACAGTATCGTAATCCTTTTTTTGATCTTTAGTAACAACCACGGGATTGGAGTTTTCCTCTTGAAATTGTTTTACAAACGCTTGAAACTCTAATTCATGAAATTTTTCAATGCATAATGAATTATTCATTTTAGCACTAATAAAATCATCTAGACTCGAATCGATTTCAACATCCAGCATAATTGTAACCAAATCTTGGCTTAATCTGGCATTTTCTGCTCCTTCCTGTAAACCTGTCCTTGCGCGCTTATTAGAAACCTGATCTGCATTTTCAAGTGCGCCATCTAAGGAACCATATTTTTTTATAAGTTTTACTGCAGTTTTCTCGCCAACACCTGAAACACCGGGAACATTATCAGAACTGTCTCCCATTAACCCAAGAAGGTCTATTATCTTTTCTGGAGGAACACCCCACTTATCCTCTACCTTTTTGCTATCATAGATAATTGGATTTGGGCTTTTTTTAGTACCAGGAGCATATAAAAAAATATTTTCATTTATTAATTGCATAAAGTCTTTATCCCCACTTACTATATACGTATTTAAACCCTCATTCTGTGCACGCACCGCAAGTGTACCAATTATATCATCGGCTTCTACTCCATCTTTCTTCAAAACAGGTACATTCATTGCATCTAAGATTTCCCATAAATGTGGCAATTGCTGTTGTAATTCATCTGGCATAGGCGGCCGATTTGCTTTGTATTCTTCATACATTTTGTGGCGGAAGGTTTTACCTTTTGAATCAAAGGCACATGCAAAGTAATCTGGATTTTCATCCTTTTTAATTCTTAAAAGTTGATTAATAAATCCAAAAAGAGCACTAGTATTTAGACCATAACTCGTAAATAATGGATTGCGGATTAATGCGAAATGGGCTCTAAATAAAAGTGCATATCCATCGATGATGAAAAATCGTTTTTTGCTCGTTTTTGGTGAAGACATTCGTAATAAATTACATAGTATAGAGTGATCCTCCCATACCCATTTGTATAAAAAAAGCCCCGAAAATTCGGGGCTTTTTTATAAACCATAAGATTGGTTGGATTACATCATACCACCCATACCACCCATACCACCCATACCTGGATCTGGCATTGGAGGCATTTTCTCATCCTCTGGTATTTCTGTAATTGCAGCCTCTGTTGTGAGAACCATTCCAGCAATAGAAGCGGCATTTTCAACAGCCACACGGGCAACCTTTGCAGGGTCGATGATACCAGCGTCAAACATTTTCACATATTCATCATTGCGTGCATCATATCCATTATCCCCTTTTTTATCACGGACATTTTGGACTACAATAGAGGACTCAACCCCTGCATTACGAACTATTTGCCTTATTGGTTCTTCAAGAGCTCTGCGCATTATATCTACACCAACTTTCTGCTCATCATCTACCTTTACCTTATCAAGGGAAGGTATGGAACGTAGAAGAGCAACCCCTCCACCTGGGACAATTCCCTCTTCAACAGCTGCTCTTGTTGCATGAAGAGCATCCTCAACACGCGCTTTCTTCTCTTTCATCTCAACTTCAGTAGGTGCACCAACGTTTATAACCGCAACACCACCAGATAGTTTTGCCAATCTCTCTTGCAGTTTCTCTCTGTCATAATCAGATGTTGTTTTTTCAACTTGAACTTTAATCTCATTGATTCTTGCTTTGATTGCATCCAAGCTTCCACCACCGTCAACGATTGTAGTATTATCTTTGTCTGAGACTACTCGCTTTGCAGTACCTAAGTAATCTAGGTTAGCATTTTCAAGTTTGTAGCCAGCATCTTCTGAAATAACTGTGGCTCCAGTTAGCACAGCTATATCCTCAAGCATTGCCTTACGGCGATCGCC
>JAYNUL010000142.1:0-1847 GCA_038281125.1 Fidelibacterota bacterium
ATAGATAAATATGGAAATCCAATACTTGTAATGAGTACAACTGCAATTGAGTCAATTACAAGTCGTCAATTAAATAAGATTTCAAAACATACAGATATTATTCACTCTGACATTAGGACTATTGAAAAATATGGTGGAGGAAGTGCTAGATGTATGATTGCAGAAATATTTTAATATTACTATATTTAAGTAAACTATGTTGACCTGATTGGGTCTAATTAAAAACTAATTTTATGAAAAGACTATTATTAATTTTATTAGCATTTTTATTATTTACTCCAATTGATGCTAATTCACAAAGAAAAAGAAATCAAAAAGATAATTCAAAGGCAGAAAAAGTTTCTCTAAATGCATTTAAATTTAGAAATGTTGGTCCTGCCTTTTTATCTGGAAGAATTGCAGATATAGCAATTCATCCAAACAATGAAAATATCTGGTATGTAGCAGTTGGTTCAGGTGGAGTATGGATGACGGATAATGCTGGTACAACATGGAAACCTTTATTTGATTCACAACCTGTTTATTCAATAGGTTCTATAGCAATTGATCCCTCTAATCCAAATGTAATATGGGTTGGTACTGGTGAAAATGTAGGTGGAAGACATGTTGGATATGGAGACGGTGTATACAAAAGTATGGACGGGGGGAAATCATGGAAAAATATGGGTCTAAAGAAATCCGAACATATATCTGAGATCATTGTTCATCCGGATAATTCAGATGTTGTCTATGTTGCTTCTCAAGGACCTCTATGGTCTAGTGGAGGAGATAGGGGATTGTTTAAAACACAAGATGGTGGTAAGACATGGAATAAAGTTTTAGGAGGTTCTGAATGGACTGGAGTTACAGATATTATGATGGATTCAAGATACCCTAATATAATTTATGCAGCTACCTGGGATAGACACAGAACTGTAGCTATGTACATGGGGGGTGGACCAGGATCAGGTATTCATAGATCTGATGATAATGGAAATACTTGGAAAAAATTAACTAATGGAATTCCACGTTCAAACCTAGGAAAAATTGGTATTGCAATGTCTTACCAAGACAATGATGTAGTATACGCAGCAATCGAGACTGATAGAACAAAAGGAGGCGTATATAAATCTGTAAACAGAGGAGAATCATGGACAAAAATGTCTAATACTGTTTCAGGAGGAACAGGTCCCCATTATTATCAGGAGCTTTATACTAGCCCTCATAAATTTGATAGACTTTATCTAATGAATGTGCAAATTCTTACTTCTGAGGATGGAGGTAAAAACTTCAGACAGCTAGAGGGAGCTAGACAAAAACATAGTGATCACCATGCTATTGCTTTTAAAGAAAGTGATCCTGACTACATAATGGTTGGAACTGATGCTGGAATTTATGAAAGTTTTGATTTGGCTAAAAACTGGCATTATTTTCTAAATCTACCTCTTACTCAATTTTATAAAGTTGCTGTAAATAATGCAGAACCATTCTATCATATCTTTGGTGGAACACAAGATAATGGATCCGCTGGTGGACCATCTGCTACAGATGAAGGAGCTGGAATTACAAATAGAGACTGGTATAAGACTTTATTTGCTGATGGACATCAGTCAGCAACTGACCCTGTTTATAATAACATTATTTATGCTACTACACAAGAGGGTAGATTCCATAGAGTTGACCTGGAAACTGGTGAGCAAGTATTTGTTCAGCCTCAGGCACTTGAAGGTGATCCACATGAAAGGTATAATTGGGACACTCCTATATTAGTAAGTCCTCATGATCCAGCAAGAATATATATTGGATCTTACAGAGTATGGCAGTCTAATGATAGAGGTGATAGTTGGAATCCAATTTCTGGTGACTAG
>JAYNUL010000142.1:1857-3790 GCA_038281125.1 Fidelibacterota bacterium
ATATGGGCAGGTACAGATGATGGATTTATTCAAGTTACATCTAATGGTGGTCAATCATGGAAATCTATTCCAGTTACCAAATTAGGTCTTCCAGATAGAACTTTTGTAAATGATATAAAAGCAGATCTTTATGACTCAAATACTGTATATGTGTCACTAGATAATCACAAAGAGGGAGATTTATCACCCTATTTGTTTAAAAGCTCAGATCTAGGAGAATCATGGGAATCTATATCTAATAATATTCCTGATAATACACTTGTTTGGAGATTTGTTCAAGATCATGTTAAGAAGGATTTATTCTTCCTTGCAACTGAATTTGGAATTTATACATCTTTAAATGGAGGTGATTCATGGCAAAAACTTGGAGGTACTCCAACAATTTCATTTAGGGATATTGTAATTCAAGAAAGAGAGAATGATTTAGTAGGTGCATCATTTGGAAGAGGGTTCTTTGTTTTAGACGATTATAGCGCCTTGAGAGAAATGACTCCTGAGAACCTAGCTTCTAAGGGTAAATTATTTAAACCTAGAGATGCAAAATTGTTTAGACCTAGAAATTCACTTGGAAATACTGGAGGACAGTTTTATATAGCTAAAAATCCTACATATGGAGCTGTATTCACTTATCACTTAAATAATTTACCTAAAACATCTAAAGCAATTAGAGTACAGGGTGAAAGAATGCTTAATTCAAAAAATGAGGATATACCATTCCCAGGATATGATAAGTTGGCTGATGAAATGCTAGAAAAATCTCCAAGTTTAATACTTACAATCAAAGATTCTAATGGAAATCATATTAGAAATATAAAGCAAAATGCAATGAATGGCTCAGGAAAGATAGCTTGGAATCTAAGACATAAAAGTTATTATCCAGTTAGAGCTGGTAGAGCTCAGTCTAATTGGTGGTTTAACCCTTCAGGTCCTTATGTTACACCTGGAGAATATCACGCAGAACTTTACCTAGAAAATAATGGACTTGTAGAAAAACTTGATGGACCTATATCATTCAATGTTAAGCCATTAAGAAAAGGAACTTTAGCAGGTTCATCATACGATGAATATAATGGTTTTAGAGATAAAGTTTCTTCACTTTACATCGAGATTTCAAAATATGAAGATGAGTTTAATATGATGAAAAATAAAGTGCAATTATTAGAAAAAGCTTCTATGCAATTACAGGATTTTTCACCTGATATTCTTAAAAAAATTGCTGATTTTAAATCTAAGTATAGCAAAGTTGAGTATGAAATAGACGGAAATCCAGCTAGAGCTGAAATAGGTGAGTGGGATAAAGTAACCCTAGCGACTCGTATTAGGATAGCTATGCAAGGATTATCAACTTCCTATGGTCCTACTGAACTCAATTCATCGAATCTTGAAATAGCAGAAAATATGTTAAATGAATCTAAAGGTATTATTGAATCATTAAAAGCAGAGCTAGAGTCTCTTGAAGAAGAGATAAAAAAATTAAACCCTCCACATATGACTGGAAGCGGTATTAATTAGAAATAGTTTGATTTAGCTCAAAACATTCTAAGTCAAAATATTTAACAGAAGATAATAGGTGGTCAAAAATATCAGAGGTTAGCGCCTCGTATTTTGTCCACTCTTTATCTTTTGAGAATGTATAGATTTGAATTGGTATACCTTGAGAAGTTGGCTCAAGCTGTCTGCACATCAAAGTAAGATCTTCATTTGTCATTGGATGAGCCTTTAAGTACTCTTCAATGTATACTCTAAAGACTCCTATGTTAGTGAGGTTTCTACCATTTAATAAGAGAGACTTATCAACTTTATTATCGATATTATATTCATTTATTTCACTAGATCTTAATCGTATATATTCTGAAATTAAATTAACTTTTTCTAGAACTTCTATATCATTTTTCTCAATGAATCTGACTGAACTAGGCTTGATGAGTAAAGA
>JAYNUL010000142.1:3800-4642 GCA_038281125.1 Fidelibacterota bacterium
GTAAAGATCTTTTTATTCTCCTTCCATTAGACTCTTCCATTCCTCTCCAATTAATAAAAGAATCAGAAACAAGTTTGTAGGTTGGAATAGTAGTTATAGTATTATCAAAATTTTGAACTTTAACTGTAGAAAGATTAACCTCAATTACAGTTCCATCTGCATCGGACCCTTTCATTGTAATCCAATCTCCAATTCTTACTGTATCATTAACTGTAATTTGAATACTTGAAACAAAACCAAGTATTGTATCTCTAAATACAAGGATAATTATTGCTGATAAAGCCCCAAGAGATGCTAGGAAAGTTCCAATTTCTCTACCGGTAAGAACTGATAAAATAAGTATTATTCCTATAAACCAGAGGAATAACATTACAACTTGAATGTAGCTATCAATAGGTATATGTTTTAGCGAAGAACTTAATTTAAAATAATCTTTAACAGTTCCTAAAATAGACTTTACTGTGACAATAAACAGAACTATAGTTAAAGCTTCTACAATTATTAATAAATCTGAATTATATACAGGTATAACCCAGAAAAGAAAAAATAATGAGGGAACAAAAGATAAAAGTCTGGGAATTTTATTTTTTACTAATAAATCATCAAAAGCGGTAGAAGTAGATTTAGCAATTCTTTTGAAGAATGATAGTATAATTTTTCTTCCAATAAAATTTATTACCACAACTGTAGCTATAATTCCAATGAAAATTAACCCTGAGGCTAAAAGACTAGATAAGCCTTCTGGAGCACCATATTTACTGAGAAAATCAATTATTTGATCTCTAATCATTTTACAAAAATAAAAAACCCACCATAAAGGTGGGTTTTTTTCTAATAAAAAT
>JAYNUL010000143.1:0-4565 GCA_038281125.1 Fidelibacterota bacterium
CTTCAGGTTTTACTTTTATTGAACTATTGGTTGTCACGATGATACTAGGAATCATTGCGGTAATTGGTATCGTGCGTTCCAATGATAATCTGAGTGGGTTTAACAATAGAATATCTATAGATCAATTAATTAATGATATCAACTTTTCTCAAACCTCTGCAATTGCGAGAAGAGAAACGGTATCCATGGTGTTTGATGTTAATTTAGATTCTTACTCGATTTATTTAGGTACAATTTCAGAGGACAATAAATTTAAATCTTTTCCAAATGGATTAGGTGGTGTAGTTGATATGAATGATCTTCAATTGGGAGGAATAGATTTAACTTCCGCTAACTTTTCAAATTCAACTATATTACAATTTTTACCAACCGGTGTTCCTCAATCTGGTGGAACGATTGTTGTGAATGATATGACGTTGCAGGTAGAGTCAGAGACAGGAAAATGCATCCTAAACTAAAAAATATCACATCTAGTGGATTTTCATTCATTGAGCTCTTGATGGTAGTGGTTTTAGTCTCGATGGCTTTTGTTATTTTCCTAGGTGCACTGTCTTCAAATAAACAGGTCGATGCACAAGTCAAAGTCAAAACAATTCAGGCGATAATGTTGAATGATATTCAGGAGCAGATTAGGGCAAGGAGATTTGATCAATCAGAGGATGGGAACTGGTCAAGTAGTTTAGGGCCTGATCAAGGATTAGGATATGGGCTTGATTTTTCAGGTGGCAATCATGAGGTAAAAATTACCGGTTCCAATTTTATTTCTGGCAATGAAGCTAGAAGTATTAGTGTCTGGGCAAATGGTAGCTCAGGAAATATTGTGTCACTGGGTCATGGATGGACCTCCAACCAACGTTTCTCAATTTTAATTGGTGGTAGTAGAGTACATATCATTGGGCAGTGGAATGACTGGGCGACAAACTACTACTTACCTGCAAATCAAAATACTCATTTAGTTGTGACTCATGATGGTAGCACAATTAAACTTTATGCAAATGGCGTTTTTCAACAGCAAACATCGAAATCCTACAATACAAATGCGAGTATGCCGATTATGATTGGGACAAATTGTGATGACCGAAATGATGAGTACTTTAATGGCACTATTGATGATGTTATCATTACAAGGGATGTGTTGACTGCCCAAGAAATTATCTCAATTTATAATGGTGAATCAGTTGATTTAGATAATGTTGTTGGTCAATATGATTTTAATGAGGGCTCAGGATCGGTATTGACAGACCTCAGTGGCAATGGGAATAATGGTACGATTTATGGGGCAGCCTGGATAAGCAATAGTGGGGGTACTATTGAAAATGATATTTCTGATTTTAATGACATTGATGATTTTGACGGATATCAAGCGGAAAACATTGAAAATTTTCCAGGGTTTAGTCTATCTGTTGAAGTTGACTACGTTAATTTATCAAGCAAGTTTAGATCAATTTCTTCTTCACCAACTAACTATAAACGGGTTATTACCAGTGTCAATCATGATGCAATTGATCAGATTTCAGATACACTTATCATTAGTGCAGGTATTCAATGATCATAAAAAAACAAAGATCTAATAGTGGTTTTACCCTAATTGAAATGACAATATCTGTTTTGGTCATTGGCATAGTTAGTGGCCTTTCATTGATGATTTTTAGTGAAGCAACTGAAAACTACTTTTCTGGAACCTCTTCAAAGAAATTGCTAGATGATACAAGAGCTACATTTTGGAGATTATCTCAAGAGATAAGAGATATTAACGATAATCAGCAAATTACTTCATCTACGGCAAATAAGCTTTATACCAACTCCACGTCATCAGATAAAAGCGTGGAGATTGTTGCGGATGACCTTTTTATAAATAATAATAATTCGTCAAATATTCTATCTGACCAACTAGATGCATCCGGAGGAAATAATTTCAGTTATATAGATAGTGATTTTAATACAATTTCTTTTTCAAGTAGTCTCAGTTCTGATCAGGCAAAAGACATTGTATTAGTAAAATTTGACTTACAGCTGATGAAAGAGCAGCAGTCAATCTCTTTTCAATCTCATGTGTATCCACGTAATCTTAAATATGGTAGGAAGATGAGTTATCATGAATAAACTAATTCATAAGATACTCAAAAACCAAAGTGGTTTTGCAATGACTTCCACCACTCTTTTTATTTTCATTGTAATCAGCATTTTTGCAGTTTATCTAACCCGATTCACATTTACCTCTCAAAGGTCATCTTCATATCTTGTCCAAGAAACTAGAGCAAGAAATCTTTCCCAAACAGGAATCGACATTGCCCTGGATGCAGTAAGCACAAACTATAATCAATTAAGAACTGATGGGTTTAGCGGTAGATTAAATAAAGGTAGTTATGATGCTACGCTTGATGAAGATAGTTTTGATGATGGTGCTACTTTACCGTACCACCATTTTTCTGTGATTGAAAGTACTGGCAAGTTAGCCGAGGTGAAAAGAAGATCAAGAGTACTTGTGAGTAGCTATCCCAATGCATTTAATCTATCATTTTTTAATGAAAACTTTGGCAATGCCACATTTAGTTCACCCAGTTCAACATTTAATGATGATATATATGTTAACGGAAATGTAAATCAGCTTAATCTGGGATCAAGTGCAATAGGTTATTCTAGCCTAACGAGTCCATCTTCTCCTATGGTGTCCCATGGCGTTCCTCTACCAGAATTTCCTTCTCATGATCCAAGTTATTTTACAAGTGTTTTAGGAACGGTTAATGGTCAATGGGAATCAAATTCTGGGGGTAGTGGAGAGACTGGTTCAGCAACTCAAAAAATTTGGAATCCAAATGGAGGCCATTGTAATGTATGTGGTTCTGGTCAAAGATATGCTTGCTCAAGCGGGTATGGAGGTTGGTCGAACAGTCATACCTTCAATGATTTTGTTCCCTCCGGTAGTACATTGATAAGTGTCATTGTAAAATTCTATGCCTCTGGACCTTGCGGTGGGACTTGGAATGTTACACCTAGCTTAAATTCCCAACAAATTGGTACTTTATCGTGGTACAATAGTCGTTGCAGCTGCAATGCCTGTGATCAAAACACATTATATGGGGGAACCTATAATGATGGTTTCCCTAACTATAATTATGGTGGGAATAATACTTTGACACTTTCACACTCAGGACGAGTCATTTGTGTGCATTCGATAGATATAACTCTTGAATACGCCGCGGGATCAAGCCCTGGAGAAGCTGATGGTGAAACCATTTCATTAACAAACTTTTCCAACAATACACTAATGCATGATGGAGATCTTTCATTTACTGGTTGTACCATTAATGGTCCAGGAACCATTGTTGCAAGTGGAGATATAACCATGAATGGGAATACTGTCGTCGGTTCAAATGTAACGATTATCTCGGGACAGGATGTCAATCTTGGAGGGAGCACAACAATCGCTAATTCAATTCAAGATTATGCTGTGATCTATTCAGGTGGAGAATTAAGTGTTACATCATCTAATATTAGTGGTTTAATAATTGCTAAGGGATCAAATACATCGATAAACTCTTCAACAATAAATGGAGCTATCCATATTGAAAGTTCCACTGTGTCAATATCCAACGCAAATATAAATGGCGCACTTGTAACTAAATACTCACCTAGTATAACTTCAAGCACGGTTACTAAAGGAAACCTCCCGGATATATTTGATACAAACTTAGGTTTTGAGCCTAGTGTTGTGTCCGGAAGTTTTCTTGAATTTTAATCATCGAGAATTACAATGATTCGTAAATATTTTAAACTCCTAACGTTTGGTTTCTGTATCTGCTTTCTTCTGGGCCAAGATGATCTTTTTTCTCTTTCTGGTGAGGCAACCTTGAATTTCACAGATGGTAAGAATAAACAAGAAGTTGTTGAGGAATGCCGAAACCTTGCAAAACTTAATATGTTTGAAACCATTGCAATGATGCCAGTAGAAATGATCAATGTAGAATGTGCTTTTGAAAAAATGACAGATTTTCAAACAACGGATGAAGCAATTACCGATGTTAAAGTCACGGTAAGATGCACCGCAAAAATCAGCCCAAATGATTTATTTGGACTCTGCATGAATCAAAGCAATAATTAGAAAAATCGTACTTATTCAAGTTATCTGGTAAGATTTTTTATTATAAACAGCCCAGATTTGAACAAAATAATTGTTTTTTAAAATATAATCGCTAACTTCTAACTCCACATCCGAGGTTATCAAAATTTTTATTACGTCTTCTTAGATGTTTAAGAAGTGTGTACCAGTTTATTCTAAATAAGAATTATTGGAGTTTTTTTTGAGCGAGTTATCTCTTTTTTTACTGCTAGCTGGGGTATTGTCGTTGATGTTTGGCTTCCTGTTGGTTTTTGTACCAGCATTGGTGTTGCGAACTCAAATTAAAGCAAATAAGTTATTTTTAGCTGATTCATTTGTTATGAAAAATAGGATTACAATTGGACTGGTATGCTCATTCGCGTCAGCATTTTTATTTTATGTTTTCTTTGCTTCAGTACATGATCAAACATTTATGATTATTGGAGTTATATCAGCAATTTATGGT
>JAYNUL010000144.1:0-576 GCA_038281125.1 Fidelibacterota bacterium
AACTATGTATAAAACCTGTAAAAAAATAAAAACCTTAGGATAAATCATTATCATTTTCATTTCCATAATAATTATAATACTGATAATAATAGTAATAGGAGCCATAACTATTTTTATGAGAGACTGCATTTAATACAACTCCTTCAATGGGTGCATTGACATTTCTTAGAGATTGAATTGTGTGTTCAAATGCTTTTTTATCTGTTTGACCAACTTTTACTACAATAATTATACAATCTATTGCCTTGGAAACCATTGTTGCATCAGTAACTGCGACCAGAGGAGGACTATCAAATAAAATCATATCCCAATCTTTTTCAAGGCTATCAATTAAATCAGCCATCCTTTTTGAACCTAATAATTCTGAGGGGTTCGGAGGTATGATTCCAGAGGTTACAGCATATAGATTATCAATGTCTGTTTCTCTAATAAGTTCATTAAAATCATTAATGTTTCCTGCTAAGTAATTTGTAATGCCAGGCTCTTTATCAAGATTCATTATTTTATGAACCACGGGTCTCCTGAGATCCGTATCAACTAGCAAGGTCTTTTTCCCAAGATTTGCATATGTAATAG
>JAYNUL010000144.1:586-4547 GCA_038281125.1 Fidelibacterota bacterium
CTTGAAACTAGTATTGATTTGGTCATTTTATCTATTCCAGTATAAAGCATACTTGTTCTGAGACTTCGATAGGCTTCAGAAACTGGTGATCTTGGGTCTTCTTTTGTTATCAATCTCCTTTTTATAGCAACTTTAGATGATTGACCTACAAACATGGGTTTGAACAATCTAGATATTCTATTTTTTGCTGAGGAATCTTCTTTACCTATTGCAGGTATCACACCCAATACTGTAAGAGAATTTTTTTCAATATCAAAATTGGTTTTAACAGTATTATCTATTAGCTCAATAATGATAATAAATAAAATACCTACAATGAACCCAAAAAATAATCCTGAAATGATTTTACTATTTTGATTTATTCCAGATTGAACAGGAACCCTGGCATAATCAACTATTTGGACCTTACCTACTTGTGATGCAACATTTATTTTTGCTTCCTCAAGTTTCTGTCTAAGTAAATTATAATTTTGATTAAGAACGATATTATTCCTCTGCAATCTGGAGAATTATTATTGTTTCAAAGGCAGACCACTCTTCTTATCATTAAATATTTTTAGTAACTCTTGTGATTGTTTTATACTTAATTCTAGAACTGTTATTTCAGTTTCTAACGAAATTAGTTCAGAAATAATAGCTTGCCTGGACTTTATAGGATCTTGGATAAGAATACCTTGTTTAGTCAATTCATTTACTTTTTTATTCAATTGAATTTTGAGAGCATCAATCTTGTTATTGATTGATTTTATAGCATTATGTTCTTGCCCGTATAAGGCAATGTTTTGAATTAGCTGGCCCTCTAATAGTCCAAGCTCATTTCGAAGTGAAATTAATTGAGCATCGATTGTATTTAGAATTTTTTCAGCTAAGTTTTTTTCATCCTGAGATAATTTTGATTTCAATATGCTATACTTTTCCTTTTTTATATTCAATTCTGATTTTGTTGAATAGATATTTGATTCTACAGCACCTATTTGATTTGTTATATCTAATGCATAACCATCAAGATCGTACATTCTTTCTTGTTTTTTAAAAAGTGTAAGCTCTTCCTCAGATTTATTAAGATTTCTTTCTAGATCTATTACCAGATTCTCAAGAAATAATACTGAACTAGAAGCATCCTTACTACTGAGCCTCTGATCGAAATCTTTATAAACATCCGCGATAGTATTGATTATGAGCTTTGCCTCCTCAGGCCAAACACTCGTATAGGAGATATCAATGATATCTGAATTGGATCTTGGAGATACGTTTATTTTTTTTATTAAACTACTGGCGAACCTTTCTCCTATAGCATCAGAATATTCTTCCTCGTACCTTTTTGCTACATCATAATTGGGATCATATAAACCAAAAGATATCATCTCTTTAATAAAAGTTCTTAATCGCTTTCCTCTAGGGTAAAATGGGTATGATCCAAATAAATCTAAATTATTCTTTTTTATTGACCAAAGTTTCTCAATAGTTGCCTTTGCCACATTCCTAGATTTAATTAATTGCAAATCATTCTCAATTCTGTGTCTTTCCCTATTACCTGTTAGATCCATAACAACATTAGCTCCAGGTTTTTCACGTACTACAATTGTTGCAGTAGCAGTAAAGGATGGCGGTGTAATTAACATATTGTAAACGCCAACAGTTACACCAATTAAGATAAAGAATAGAATCTTCTTATAGTGAATCCTAAATAGAAAATAATAATCCCTAAAGGATAATTCTTGGAATTCTTTTGTGAAATTTACTTTTTCACTCATTTTTGGTTCAGAACGATCGTGAAATTTGTAGATATAAAGTAAATAGACCTAAGAGCGTATTTACCCCGCCTGCACCTGAGATTAGAACACTAGAAAATTTTTGAGGTACAATTATAGTATCATTTGGTTTTATTTTGATAAAATTAGACCTGCTTCCTGAATTCAGAAACTCATTAAAATTTAGAGTGTGTACCAACTGTCCATTTTCTTCTGGTATTTCTCTGATCAATCTAATTTTACCTAGTTTTGCTCCAACCTGCGGACCTCCTACGATTGATAATAATGTTACAATATCAATTCCTTCAAATACTAAATGATTACCAGGTCTTTGAACATGACCCCAAACATTAACATTCATTTTTATATTTCCATCAAGGTCAGTGATATATTTTTCACTAGAAATTCGATATTCTTTTATGTCTTGTTGAACAATAGCCTGCTCTTCTGCAAAAGTCAAATTTAATAAATTTAAAACTGATATAATGATGGATACTTTTAGATTCATCTTATTACTATCCTATTTAATGAAATTTACAATTTTTTTTAAGAAACTCACTCTCTCACTGTGTCTTTCATAATTTACTTCAAAAGGTAATGACTCACCTTGAATAATTTTTTTTGGATTATCTATTTTAAGATGATTTAAATCAAAATCCACAATTGATTCTATGTAAGCTAATGAATCTTTCATGCAAAAATTTCTATTTTTATTATCATGTGCATCTGAACCAATAAGCTGAAACCAATTATTTTTTATTATTACTTCAGATGCTACTTTGGCCTTTTTGCCTAAAAGTCCAAGTGGACTACCTGCATCTATTTGGACTATACAGCCTGCTTCAAGCCATTCAGGTACAATATTTACATTTTCTTGAACCTGAAGATATCGTTCTGGATGGGCTATTACAGGAGTTATTCCTTTCATTTTTAGATCATAAAACACCTGTTTGTGTGTTACTGGTATGTTGAGTGGATGGAATTCAATTAACATGTATTTGCCTCCAATTGTTGCAAGAGGATTGTCAATTAAATCTATTAGATTAGGAAAAAAAAATACTTCTGAACCAAGGTGAATAGTTATTTTAATGTTATTTTTTTTTAAAATATCATTCAATGATTCAATTCTTTTTTTAATTGTATTGAAGTTTATATCTTTGTTGTCCATCTTAGGATGCTGAAAGTGCACAGTATTTACAACATCCGTAACTCCTTGATATTCTGCATGTTTCAACATTGATAAAGTCATATCAATTGACTTGGATCCATCATCAACAGACGGAAGTATATGATTATGAAAATCGATCATTTTAAACGGGGCTCCGCCCTCTTAGTCACAAGGATTCTAATTAAAATATTTTCTCAAATAAATAACTATTTACTATTATTGTCTCTAAAAGTCTAATCTTTGTTGAGATAACCTGTGTAATTATAGTTAACCCAACCCAACCGATTACTTACAGATTTATTTTCTAATCTGATTACTCTGCCAAATTCATGAATAGAAAATGTACCAATTTAATCGAAATATAAAAATGTTTACACTACACAGACTAAATCAGTTTTTTCAATTTTTCTTTTTTAGAAAATTTTTAATGTAATAATCTAATTTCTTAACTGGTTTCCAATTGAGTTTCTGTCTAGCTTTAGAATAATCTGCTAAAGTTACATCGTACTCACCTTTGCGAGGTGGAAGATATTTTTTGGGATAGTTCTTGCCAAACAGATCTGCTACCTCATTTATAGAATAATTTGTTCCTGTACCTAACTCAAAAACCTCTGATTTAAAATCACCTCCAGCACATTTAACTAATCCATCAACTATATCTTCAACATGAGTAAAATCTCTTCTTTGTTGTCCATCACCAGTTATTGTTAGAGGTTCTTTTGCATTATATTGTCTTTGAAAGATACCGATCACTGTAGAATAATCTCCTTCATCTAACTGATGAGGACCATAGACATTATAAAACCTACAAATAGATGTTTTTAAATTGTATACATTACTATAAAGCTTACATAATTCCTCCCCACTCCATTTTGACCATGCATATGGACTCTCATACAACCCGTGATGAAATGAGCTAGAACCTGCATAAACAACAGGTAATTCTTTATCTCTAGCATAATCTAATATAGTCAATGTTGATAGAAAGTTGTTTTTTATGTGATTAATAGGATCAGTTAGTGATGGTTGTATTCTGGCTAAG
>JAYNUL010000145.1:0-919 GCA_038281125.1 Fidelibacterota bacterium
TATCCAAAACCATTGAAACTGAATTACATAAAAGTAGATATTGTATTTCCATAGGCGGAGATCACAGTATCACCTATCCAATTATAGCAGCCTATCATAAGTTTTTTCCAAAAATCAATATAGTTCACTTTGACGCTCATCCTGATTTGTACGAAACATTCGACGACAATCATTATTCTCATGCCTCACCATTTGCAAGAATTATGGAAAATAATTTAGCTACTTCCCTTACACAATTTGGAATTAGAACTATGAACGACCATCAAAGAGAGCAAGCAACACGCTTTAATGTAAACGTAGTACCGATTAATAAGTCCCCAAGAGATGTTGAATTAAATTTTTCTGAGCCCGTTTATATATCAATTGACCTAGATGGCCTTGACCCTGCATATGCACCAGGAGTATCACACCCAGAGCCAGGAGGATTATCTACAAGAGATATCATTAATTTTATTTCAAATATTGGGGGAGAGATCGTTGGAGCAGATATTGTTGAATATAATCCATACAAGGACATTAATGAAATAACTGCAATCACTGCTGCAAAACTCTTAAAAGAGCTAATGGGAAAGATAATAGAGTAATTTTATTTTTGATTTCAATTCTAAATCATAAAAAATAGTGTTTCACTTTCTTACATATTTTTTATTCAACATGTTACACCCATTTTGCTAAAACCTCATTTTATCCTGTATATTGATACAAACACTGAAATAATTATTCCAAATGCAGATTGTTAGAGCGGTGACCTTACAAATCATGAAGAATTAATGGCGGCTGTAGACAATGGATTTATCCTAGCAACCTGTTCTGCAAATTCGGAATCCAAGTTCGGTGATGGAGAAACATTTTTCTGGTGTCAGCATCCTAGATCATCAACAGATAATTATGATAACTGCGGGAATAATGGTGATTATAC
>JAYNUL010000145.1:929-2047 GCA_038281125.1 Fidelibacterota bacterium
CACATAGGATTGGGGCAAATGATAATGATACATGCTCAGCTGTAGGTCCTAGAACATCTTTTTTGTATAAGATTTAGAGTATTTAATTTTAAAAAATATGCCCCATCTTATGGTCGAGCTTTTTTTATTTATGGTCATTATATTTTAAAGCGACTGGGTCGCATTTATTTATATTTAGTTAGTATAATATGAAAAAATCTCTTAAACATTTATAAAAAGTCAATCTTCAAAAGTTTTTTATGATTGATTAGAAAGGAAAAAATGTCTGAAAAAAATAAAGAAAAGTTAGGTGTCCTTATCCCTGGAATGGGATCCGTAGCAAGTACATTTATATGTGGAGTCATAGCCTGTAATAGAGGGTTGTCAAAGCCTATAGGAAGCATGACCCAGATGGGCTCAATAAGATTAGGCAAGCGAACAGAGAACAGGAACCCTCTGGTAAAAGATTTTGTGCCAACCGTAGATATGAATAATCTAGTGTTTACAGGTTGGGATATAAATCAAGAGAATGTATATGACATCGCTTTAAAGTCTAAAGTTCTAAAAAATGATTTACTTGAGGAGTTAAAACCCGATTTGCAAAAGATCAATGTTCTCAAAGGTGTTTTTGATAAAAAGTATGTAAGAAGACTTAACGGGGACTGGATTAAGTCTGGGGAAAACAAGCTTGACTTGGCAAAACAAGTAATGGCAGACATAGAATCATTTAATGAGACATCTGGAGCTGATTCAAACGTTATGATCTGGTGTGGAAGCACTGAAGTGTACATGGAACCCTCTGAAATCCACCTATCCCTAGATGCATTTGAAGAAGGCTTAAAATCAAACCATGAAGATATTGCACCGAGTATGATATATGCATACGCCGCATTAAAAATGGGAATACCTTTTGCTAATGGTGCGCCTAACCTTACTGTTGATATACCCGCGTTGCAGGAGCTTGCAAATAAAACAAATACTCCCATAGCAGGTAAAGACTTTAAGACAGGACAAACATTGATGAAGACAATTCTAGCACCTGGTCTTAAGGCGCGACAGCTTGGAATTAATGGTTGGTTCTCTACCAATATACTTGGAAATCGTGATGGTGAGGTTTTAGATGATCCTGATGCTTTTAA
>JAYNUL010000145.1:2147-4496 GCA_038281125.1 Fidelibacterota bacterium
ATGTGTTTACCAAAGTTGCATCCTGAGCATGATTTATTTGTTCAACTTGCAAAACTGAAAAATACACTTAGACACATAATGGGAGAAGACCTGATTACCCATCTTGGTTTGGATTATACTGATGAGATATAGATAGTTGAAACTTGTCATTATTGCCGCTGGTAGAGGTTCAAGGTTAAAGTCTGAAACCAAAAACAATCCAAAAGCACTCACAGTCATTAATGGGTATACCATTATTGATATAATCCTGAATAATTGTGTTTTAAATAAAATCAATGAAATTGTCATTATTACGGGATACGATAAAACCTCCATTAGAAGCTACCTTTATGGCAAGTGGAATAACTTAAATATTGACTATATATACAACGATGAATGGAACTTAGAGAATGGAATAAGTGTGTTGAAAGCAAAGTCATCTATAGGTGAAAATGATGAATTCATGGTCTCTATGAGCGATCATTTGTATTTTGCTGACATGATGAAAAAAGTAAAAGAAAGCAGCCTATCTAATCGCGTTGTAAATGTTGGCCTTGATTTTAACATTAATGATATTTTTGATATTGATGATGGCATGAAGGTTTTTGCGCAGCCTGATACAATGATGGTCAAATCCATGTCAAAAAATCTTAAAGATTATAATGCGATTGATGTTGGCCTTTTCAAATGCAGCTATAAATTCTTTTCATTTCTTGAAAATCTAAATAAAAGTGGTTCTTGCTCCTTGTCAGCTGGGTGTAATGAACTAATTGACCAAGAACTTTTGGGTGGAGTAGACATCAGAGAGAGTTTCTGGCTTGATATTGACACACCAGAAGCTCTTCATTTCGCTCGAAATAATAATCATGTCCTGAATCTTATAAATAGTAAAGAATGAACATTTATTACTATGCAAGCCAAGTTTACATGTATGGTCATTGCAAACCTATTTTCGATATTACAAACGGTACATTTTTAGTAAATAAATTTAATCGTTTATTAAGATTCAAGTTCTATTTGCATAATTCAATGAAAGGCCAAAAGGATCGTGGTCTTTTCAATGCTCCAAAAGTTTTGATAAGGGATATTCGTCATGACCTAGATTTAGAAGGTGTTATTGTATCTGGAACAAATAATGTTTTACGAACTAATAAAGATAAATGTAAATCTATTTTTATTGGGCATGGAACTGGAGATAAAAAGTATGGTGGTTCATTTAATACTCTCGAAACATATGATTATCATTTCATATCAGGAAATAAACATTTACAAAAAATAAAAGATGTTGGCATAAAAATACCTGAACATAAATTGATAAAAATTGGATATCCAAAGTTTGATGATTATGTTAATGGAAATGTTAATAAGAAGGAATATTGTAATTATTTAGGTATAGAAGACATGTCTAGAAAGAATATTTTATATGCTCCAACCTGGAAGTATGGTGATGGAACACTAGAAACATACGGTAAAAAGTTTTGTAGAGAAATCAGCAAAGAATTCAATTTAATTATCAGACCCCACTTTCGTGATCGAAAACATATCTTAAACATGAAACTTTGGGCAAAAAGAAATCGTTTAAAACACATTTACTTTTCAAATCCTGCAAATATCATAAAGAGTAATACCATAAATGATTTTTTCATTTCAGATTTAATGATTAGTGATACTTCATCAATCATTTATGAATATCTCATCACGAAAAAGCCTATTATTATAGCAAATAATAATTATGGCGATCTACATAATATGCCAGATGAGATGAATGTTTTAAAGCTGGCAAAGGGGTACGATGGGGATGATATCTTAGCAATGATTAACGATTCACTTTTGGAAAATAGTCAACCAAAATACGAGGAAATGTTAAATAGTTGTTTTTACTATAATGATGGGAAAAGTGCACAAAGAGCAGCAGATTTCATTTATTCGCTTAACTAAAAAAAGACTGATTATGTCTAAACAAGAACAATCTCTTGAAAAATTAATAGTTGAAATATTAAACTGGAAAAAAAATATAAGATCATCTAAATCAGTTATAAAAGATCCAAATACTGTTGAAGAAAAATTGGTGAATGGATTTAGAAATTTTATTAAATCACCATTTAGTACTGACTAATTAAATAATGGTCATTCAAAAAGCACTGTCCTTATGACCTTTGAATTATTAAGGTATTTAAGGGAATAGTTTCACTCTTTTAATTTTTGTAATACCATTTTATTTATTAATACAGATGAGCCCCATTATTCAATGGGGCCCATATTGATACATCTATTTCATTAGAATCGCATACACGATTCTTTATTATTTATTTCAGCAGTACCATTTTCTTGGTAGATACAAAGTCTCCAGCCTGGATCATGTAGATATAC
>JAYNUL010000146.1:0-4489 GCA_038281125.1 Fidelibacterota bacterium
GCGGAGAGAGTGGGATTCGAACCCACGTTACGCTATTAACGCAAACACGCTTTCCAAGCGTGCGCCTTCAGCCACTCGGCCACCTCTCCGTAGTATAAGTTGATCTTTAACTATTTATTCTTCTTCAGAAGAACCTGAACCATCAGAGCTGATATTTTCTAGATCATTTACCTGCCTATCATTTGATCCTTGCGTGCTATCATCACCCGAATCTTTTGATTCCTTTTTCGGCACAGAATCAGGTTTTTCATCAGCAGAGCTAACAAATTCGCTTAGATCAATGTCAACAAGATTTGCTGCCTCATCCATTCTTTTCAATGCTGCATCTAGCTGTTCGCCTTTATTCATGCGAACAATCTGCTCATTGAATCTCCAACGTCCAGTCTTTTCTGACTGAACACTTTTTACATACTTAACATAAACTGAATCACCACTTGCATTTCCAGCGGCTTTATCTGCGAAACTTTTTTGTTTTTTTGCCATTGCTAAATTATTCTCCTTAGAAATAAGCCGGCGAATTTATCAATCAATTAGTCTAAACTCAACGAATTATAGGCTTACTTTAGTTATCTTTTTCCATCATCTTTGCTGTTGCCAATTTCCTCATATCTACTACATTGTCATGTTCATCAACAATTTCAACACCAAGTAATGTTTCAATTGCATCTTCAAGAGTTATCAATCCAGTTGTTGTTCCAAACTCATCTTTTACTAAAAACATTTGCTGACGTCTTTTTACAAAAAGATCCAACACATCAGAAACAGATACTTTTTCCAACACGGATTCTATTGGTTTCATTATATCGCTAATGACCATATGGAACTTATCTTCTGCCTGTTTATTAACAAGGTCATACCTATTTACAATTCCAACAATATCATCCAAATCAGTTGCATAAACTGGAATTCGTGAGAATGCGATTGGGGAATGCTCTTCAACCACCTTTTCAACTGTATCGCTCTTTTTCAATGCAAACATGACAGAGCGAGGTGTCATGATATCTTCAACAGGCATGTTATCAAGTTTCATTAAATTTTCTATAATATCACCTTCTTGCTCATCAATTGCTCCCTCATCCTCACTTATTTCTGCCATGGCTAGTAACTCTTCCCGAGAAGCTTTTGATTCGCCTCCATTTTCGCCATTATGGATAAGTTTAGACATAGCTTCAGACAGGATTACAAATGGCCAGGCGAAAAACATCAGAATACGAATGGAATAAGCAGAAAATGAGACCAGGGACTTACTGTAAATTGCCCCTATTGTTTTGGGAATGATTTCAGAAAATATCAATATGCAGAGTGTAAGTATTCCAGATGCGACTGCTACCCACTCACTCCCAAAAATCACAAGGGTCTGTGCGCCGACACCTGCAGCTCCGATTGTATTGGCTATAGTATTTACGGTTAATATAGCTGCAAGAGGTCTATTAATATTTTCCTTTAATTCAGCCATAAGCTTACCTGATGCTCCACCTTCTTTTTCCATTACTGATACATGTGCAATGGAGAGACTAAGTAGAACTGATTCAAGTAGAGAGCAGAGGAACGAAACAAATAATGCCGTAAGGAAATAAGTAAGTAGTGCTGTCATTAAATATAATTTAGATAAAAATACATTACGCACGAACCCATTTAATAACTTCATGTAGCGTAATCTTTTTACCATAAAGTAAAATTGCAGTCCGAAATATTTTCCCAGACACTCCTAACATGAACCAGCAAGAGAATACCATCAAAACTGTTGCATAGATGATTTCATTCATTTCTACGGTGCCTGTACCCAAACGTATTATCATCATGAATGGTGTCAGAGGTGGAACGTATGTAAGACCAATGGTAAATGTTGATCCTGGATTAGTAATAAAATATGATGCAAAAACCATGGGTAGTACAGCTACAAGGCTAATAATGCCTGAAGATTGTTGTGCCTCTTGCTCAGAAGTAAAAAAAGTACCCATTGCAGCAAAAATGGCCGCATAAAAAAGATAGCCTGTTGTGAAAAATATCATAAAAAAAGGAATCTGCGGTAGGTCAATAGTAGTCCATCCTTTATAGTAAGTAACAGATAAACCAACAACTAGATAAAATACCATCTGAAACATCCCCAAAGCACCCAAACCCATGATTTTACCTTTCATTATTTCATCTGGTGTAACGCTCGAAAGTAGTATCTCAATGGTCCTGCTTGTTCTTTCCTCCATTACAGACCGTAAAAGCAATTGCCCGCTCATAAAAACTGTCATAAATAGTATCATAAGAAATAAATAAGGAACAAGGAAACTTGAGAGCTCATCGCCCTCAGAAGTTTTACCCAGTTCATCAATCTCATAAGTTTCAAATTCAATCTTCCTACTCAATTTACCTACAAGTGCTATGTCAATGTCTTGATCTAACATACGTTGTTCTATAACCAACTGGTTAAGAATTCTTCTTAGGCTTGTATATATTTTTATGTTGCTCAGGGACTCACTAAAGTACCTAACCTGACCGGAATCAACCACTGTGCTAGGTATCACTACATATCCATCAATAAACTTACTAAGAACGCTGTCAAGTGCTTCCTTTTCAGAATTGAGGTCTACAAAGAAAAATTGAGGACTCCCATCTTGTGTTATAAGAGCAGTATTACAACGTTCCTGAAATCGACCAACTAAAGAATTTATTTTATCCTCATAAACAAGTCCTATTGTTGATTCATCCTCTGGTTCTAAATCCATCAGTAAGGTAGGAAGATACATCACCGCACCCATAAAAAAAGGTAATGCAAAAGTTGTTATCAAAAACAATTTAGTTTTAACACGATTAATGAACTCCCACCTCATTATCTTCCAGACCTGGTTCATTACTTCTTACCAACCTCCTCAAGAAAAATTTGTTCTAAGGTTGGTACCCTCAACTGAAAAGACAATACATCTACATTAGAATTGACCCATTGAAGAAATTCATTTGGATTTTTAGCTAACACGCCAGAAATGATATTTTCAGTAACCTCTATTTCACTGAAATACTTTGATACTTTTTCCCTATCCAAATCACCACTAAAACGTACTTCTACGGAGTCACTTGAATGCTTTTTTCTGATATCATCCAAAGAACCTTCTATGATTAATTCCCCGTTATTAATCAGGCATATGTTGTTGCACAACCTCTCTACTTGTTCCATCTGATGAGTTGAAAATATAATTGTCTTACCCTCTTTCTGTTTTTCTTGCATGATTTCTTTTAATAAAAGCTGGTTCAGGGGATCTAAACCTGTAAATGGTTCATCAAGAATGATGAGATCTGGATCATGTAAAAGTGAAATTATAAATTGAATCTTCTGTTGGTTTCCTTTCGATAGCTCTTCTACTTTTCTTGTACCCTGGTTCCCAAGCTGAAAACGTTCCAACCACATGGAAGATCTTTTTTTTGCTTCTAGTGATGAAAGACCTCTTAGCATTCCGAAGTAGTTTAGTATTTCATCTAATTTCTGTTTTTGATATAGGCCCCTGTCTTCTGGTAGGTATCCCAGATTTTTTCTTCCTTTCGAATTTATGTCTTCCCCATTAAGATGGATCAATCCACTATCAGGTTGAATGATTCCCATTATCATCCTTATTGTGGTAGTCTTTCCAGCGCCATTTGGTCCTAGGAACCCGTAGACATCTCCTTTTTCAACTTTGAATGATATATTTTTAACAGCGTGCACACCATCAAATCGTTTCGTTAGATCATTTAAAATTAGCATCTTATAGGTCGAACACTTTTCCATCGCAGTATTCAGGTACATCTATATTGAGGTATTTTGCTATTGTGGGAGCGATGTCAACTGTGGAAAATGGTTGTGATTTCTGTTTTGCTCTAAATTCTTTTCGGGAAAATATCATCGGTACATGTGTATCATAATCATAAGGTGAACCATGAGATGTACCCAAAGGGCCTCTATGTAAGTAGTTACGTGATACTACAGGAAATATCTCAGGTGATAAATCCGGGTGAATCATATTCCTAAAGCGATTATTCATACTAGTTGTGTCTTTACCACCAAGAATATCCTCCTTGATTACCATTCTCTCAATGCCCTCGACTTTAGTTAAATATTTAGAAATAATTTTATATATTTGATCTGTCTGAATATTGGATTCAATTATATTTTTTTTATCAAGGAAAAAATTCCCTCCTTCGCGATGATAGGGTTTGTTACCAAATTTTTCTTCAAGTTCCTCATCGATCCATGTGAGAGCTTCTTCAAAATGTTCATTATTTATTCTTCCAGCTTTTTGTCCCTTAGCTAGAAGATATTCTGGCAATGGTAGGCCACCATGGTCTGCAGTTAAAGCAAATAAAATATTCTCAAGACCTACATGATCATCCAAAAATTCTATAAACTCTCCAAGATAGGTATCTAGCTTAATACATGCATCCATTGCCTCCTGTGAAAATGGCCCATAACTATGAATAATCCAGTCCATTGCAGATAACCCTATGGATAAAAAGTCAGGTGTTT
>JAYNUL010000147.1:0-4465 GCA_038281125.1 Fidelibacterota bacterium
TTTTATAAATAAAATTTAATTTTTTATCATAATTAACTTGCTCAGTGTTGACTAATAACTGACTACACATTTGTGAAAATAACATAATAAAAATATACATATTAGATTTTATATGCAAATTATTTTTAAATTTTTTGGAAAAAATTTGCAAATTATTAGATTGATACTACATTCATTAAGAATAGCGATATTATTCATTTACCCTAAACCTTGTCACTTAAAAAGGAGTATGGAGATTTACAAAGGTTATAAAACAGACGAATTAAAGCTCAAATCTTTAACTGATATGGAAGTTTTTCCCATTAAAATGGTATTTTGTTTGGACTTTATAGTGGGTGGGTTAGATGTGTAAAAATAAGTGAGTGAGGTTTAGTCACACCGTGGGTCAAAGCAGGCATCATAGTAGGCAGCATTATGTTATAATGCTTAATTTATTAGTGGAGTAATTCCATATGTCAATGAAGAGATTAACAAATAAAAGATTTGAAAGTCTAGATGCAATGCGTGGATTGGCATCTTTAGCAGTGGTGATTTTTCATATTGGTTCAAATGAATTTCAACCCCTTTGGCTGCAATTCATTGCTACATATGGAGAAGTTGGTGTCCAATTATTTTTTGTTTTATCAGGTTTTATCATTTCATTTACCTCTTTTAAATATTTACAACCATCAACTACTATGGGTTCTGTACAATTTATGACAAAAAGATTTATTAGAGTTTATCCACCATTCTTTTTATCAATGATTTTATGTATCATTGTGAACTATTATCTAGATAATGAGATAATTACATTTAAAGACTTTTTACTAACAGCATCTCTAAACTATATATATTTTGGCGGAATTCCTCCGCAGAGTGTTTATTGGACTCTTGTCCATGAAATGCAATTTTATTTTTTTATTGCTATAACCATAGCTCCCTTCTTTACAAAATATCGTAAGTGGATGGTATTGTTTTTAGGAATAACATCATTTTTTATATTAGCTAGAATGATATCTAATCCTTTTGTGAATGGTAATTTGCCAAGACATTTCCATTCATTTTATTTTGGAATATTCATTTTTGAATTATATAGAATAAAAACACTTAAGCCTAGATTAACATTCTTTGATTTAACATATTTTTTACAATTCATTGCTTTAATCTATATTAGTCTTAATTACATAAACCACAGAACAATTGCGTCTATAATTAGTGCTGTTTTAATAGGAATATTAGTTTTAAATAATTCTAAAATAAAAATAAATCATCCATTATTTCTTTTTTTAGGAAAAATTTCATTTTCTTTATATTTAACTCATATTCCAATACTAGAACTCACCACTCATTTATTACATATAGAACAAGTACAAAATCTTCAGCAATGGTTATTATGTTTAATTATCACAATAATATTATCATACGTTTTTTATTATTTTTTTGAAAAGCCATTTTTAACTAAAAGTCAATCTATTATAAAACCAATCCAATCAAGCTAAAAGTAATGTAATAAAGATTAGTATGCACGTTTGTACTTTTAATCTCATACGCCTATAGGTGTGTACCCCATTTTTGTGTACCCATTTAAGGTATTAATGATTAGAAATGATTAAAGATGAAACAAAAAAGCCCCGCAATCAAGCGAGGCTTTTATTGAGAGACAAATGGTGTCTACTCTCTGTGCGGGACCGACGAGACTTGAACTCGCGACCTCCGGCTTGACAGGCCGGCGTTCTAACCAACTGAACTACGATCCCCAGTTTTAATCTTTACTTGTAAACCTTTCTTTGTAAATCAGCGCACTAGGAATGAGAATTATATAACCAATAAATAAAATGATAGGTGCAAGGGTTAAACTTTGAAAGCTATTAACTTCACCGTATGCCATTATAAAGTAGCCTAAAATAATTAAGAGAATACCACTAAATAATAAAAGGTAATTTGTCCTATTGAAAGACCAAAACCCAAAAAGAGTTCTGGATCTATTAGAATCATCATTATAAAACAATTTGCTCATTTCTCTAACAAAATTACATTATATAAACAGACACTTAAAACCATTTTTATTTTAAACAAATTATATCAACAAAGAATATTTTAGATAAAAAAATAAGTTTAATTTCCGCCCAATAAATGGATCAAAAGATAAATAAAAGACATATTCCAGGTATACTTTTATTGACGTTAGTAGTCGTTTTTTTATTTTCATGTGGGATAATTTTATTTTGGTCTCAAAATAATCAACACGCTGTTACCAAAGTAACCGTAGAGTCCGGAGCAACGGTGATGCACATTGCAAATACACTTTTTGATAAAAATATTATTTCAAACAAACAAACGTTCCAATTAGCAGTGCGACTAATGGGTAAAGAGAGAAAAATACCCACAGGCACCTTTAATCTGGTAAATGCAAAGTCTAATTATGATATAATTAATCAAATTATTTTTGGAGCTCCAGAGATAAAGAAGGTCAGAATTCTAGAAGGGTGGAACATTAATCAAATAGCTGGCCACATTAGCAAAGAGATGAACCTAGATAGTACAAAAATTATTGAACTTTGTAACGACAGTGCGTTTGTAAAATCTAACGGTGTAAGTGGATCATCTTTAGAGGGATATCTCTTTCCTGATACATACTTCTTTTATGTCGGCGATAAACCTTCTTCTATATTAAAGCATTTAATCAAAATGAATGAATCATTTTGGACAAAAAATCATTTGATACAGTCCAAAAAATTAAATTTATCAAAGCATCAAGTTATGACACTTGCTTCAATTATTGAAGGTGAAGCAATTTATGATAGTGAGAGGGCTAAAATATCTGCCGTATATCATAACAGACTTAATATTGGAATGAGATTACAAGCAGATCCAACAATCCAGTATATAATTCCTGATTCTCCGAGGAGATTATTGAATAAGGATTTGAGAATTAAATCGCCCTATAATACATATTTGAATTGGGGATTACCTCCAGGCCCAATTAATTCACCAGGAAAAAATTCAATACTTGCTGCTTTATATCCTGAAAAGAATGACTTTTTATACTTTGTGGCAACAGGTGATGGATATCACACATTTACTACAAATGAGAAAGACCACAACAAAGCCAAGAGAAAATTACAGAAACTGCGTAGAGCACTTAAAAAAAGAGAAAATAAATGAGTGGAAATAAGTTAAATAAAATACAAAAGGCTGCTGTCGAATCAATTGATGGACCAATATTGATCTTTGCGGGTGCTGGAAGCGGTAAAACAAGAGTACTAACCCATAAAATGTATTTTTTGATTAACGAAAATCATTATAAGCCTGAAGATATACTGGCTGTGACTTTTACAAATAAGGCAGCAAAAGAAATGAAAGAAAGAGTGATGGGACTTTTAAAAACAGATAACCTGCCAATTACAATTGGGACATTTCATTCGGTTTTTGCAAGACTTTTAAGGAAAGAGGCGAAATATCTAAATATTAGTTCTCATTTTGCAATTTATGACGTCCAAGACCAGTTGGACTTGCTAAAAGTAATTTTAAAGAGTTTAAATATAACCAAAGACCAGGTAACTCCGAACCAAGCTCGTAATCAGATCAGTTATTTGAAAAATAAAATGATCATGCCAGAAGCTCAGTCCCGAAAAGCAAGGACTCTTATTGAGAAAAAGTTAGTTGAAATATATAGCACATATCAAAAAGCATTAAGAGATAATGATGCTCTGGATTTTGATGATTTACTGCTTCTGCCAATTGAGTTGTTTGATCAAAATCCAAAAATACTAGCCAAATATCAAAGAAAATGGAAATATATTCTTGTTGATGAGTATCAAGATACAAATAGACCTCAGTTTTATTTATTAACAATGTTGGCAAAGAAGAACGAACAGATATGTGTTGTTGGAGATGATGATCAATCAATCTACGGCTGGAGGGGTGCAGATGTTACAAATATTCTTGATTTTGAGAAATTTTTCCCGAGTTGCAGAATCTTTACCTTAGAAAAAAATTACAGATCAACACAGCAAATTTTAGATGCTGCTACTGCAGTTGTCACACATAATGATAAAAGAGCAAAAAAAGAATTAGTAGCTGAAAATGGCGAAGGGGAATTATTAGGATTATTTGAAACTCGGGATGAATTAGAAGAAGCAGATGCAATAATCTCTGCCTTAGAAAAAGAAATAAAAATAAATAAACGCACTTTTAGTGATTTTGCTGTTCTTTATAGGACAAATGCTCAATCAAGAGCACTGGAAGATAGTTTTAGAAGAATGGGCATTCCTTATAATCTTGTTGGAAGTATCAGATTTTATGATCGTAAGGAAGTAAAAGATGTCTTAGCATATTTAAGGTTAGTTATTAATCTCAAAGACACTATTTCTTTAAGAAGGATAGTGAATTTCCCACCTCGTGGAATTGGCATGAAAACTATGGATAAGTGTGTTTCGCAAGCTGAATTAGATAAAATTGAATTATTCGAAGTGCTAAAAAATGC
>JAYNUL010000148.1:0-4445 GCA_038281125.1 Fidelibacterota bacterium
TTGTCATCCTTCACTGCAAAAAAATCCTTAATCCAACAGAAAATAAAAACAGGTCACAATAAACATTTTATCGATTCAACAGCTGCAGCAATTTTCTTGCAACAACATTTAGATTCCGAAAATTATAAATGAAAAGTTATTTTTCTAAACTATATAGTTGGCAACTAGCGATTATTTCTGGTGTTCTAATTGGAATAAGTTTTCATCAAATTAACCTTGGCATATTAGTCTACATCGGCTTTATTCCAATACTGCACTCATGGTTTGGAAATAATCCAAAGAACAATTTATCATCCGGTTATATTTTTGGAATTACTTACAATTTTATTTCAAATTATTGGATGGCCACAAATTCTGGTGCAGAATTTATTGTTGTCCTTTTTTCATTAATTGCGGCAACTTTATATCTATCTATATTTTGGGCATTTGCAGGTTTTATAGTAGGGTTTTATAAAAATATTTCTGTTAAAATATTAATAATGCCATTCTTAATTGTTTCCCTTGAATGGGTTAGAAGTTTTGGGCCACTAGGTTTTGCTTGGGGAAACTTAGCGCTCACTCAAATGGACATGCTTCATTTGTTACAATTTATTGATTATGGGGGTACTTATATAATTACATTTTGGATTGTTTGCATAAACTTAATTATATACTACCATTTTTTTTTAAAATCATTTCCCAAACAAAAGTTAGTATTGTTCTTCGCACTTCTACTTTTAGTTAATGCAGTTGGCATATTTAGATTAAATATGGAATTAGATAAAAACCACCATACAGAATTAGACATTGCTGTTATTCAACCTAACTTGAATCCTAATGAAAAGTGGGATAGATCAACTAGAGAGTTAACATTAAATATAATGGACTCTTTGCATCAATTAGCGATTGGTCTTAATCCAGATATAATACTATTTCCAGAGACTGCATTGCCCGCTTATTTGAGATTAAATAATTCTATAAGAAGGAGGTTACAATCTGAGGTTAATAAATCAAATATCCCAATCCTTATTGGTACTGTCGATAGAAGATTTAATGATTTAGGTAAAAAATTATACTTTAACAGTTCTATGTATTTATATCCAAATAAAGATTTCCAAATGTATGATAAAATACATTTGGTTCCATTTGCTGAGTATGATTTAATGCCTTACATATTACATCCACTTGGGCAGCTTAATCTTAATATAGATAGGGGAATTTTCATGGGAGGAGATAACTATACAAAGTTTAGTTATGAAAAAGTTACCTTCTCAAACTTAATTTGTTATGAATCATCATTACCCCGCTATGCAAGGCGATTTATCAAAGATGGTTCAAACTTTTTGATGGTACAAGCGAATGATGGTTGGCTTGGAAAATCTGCAGGACCTTATCAGCATTTTGAGTTGGCAAGATTGAGAGCAATAGAAAACCGTGTGCCTATTGTTAGATCAGGTAACACAGGTATCTCTGGAATTATAATGTCAAATGGTGAGGTTAAGAAAAAAATACCTCTAGGGGAACAAGTAGTATTTAAGGAAAAAATTATTTTAGGAGAAGCAGGAAGTTTTTACACAAAATATGGAGATGTATTTGCATCTCTTTGTTTTGTAATTTTGTTGTTCGTTAACCCTGTTTTATTATGCCTAAAAAAATAATCATATTATTAGCTTTTATATTATTCTCCCATGAGAAGGCATTAAGCATAAACCCAGTATGGAAATCAATAATCTTCCCCGGGTGGGGGGAGCATGTGTTAGAAGAAAATAAGCGCTCGAGATTATTTTCAAATATTGAACTTTCTTTATGGACTGCATGTTTGGGTGCCTATACATATTCCCATCATTCAATGTTACAGTACAAATCATTTGCAGTAGAGCATGCAGGTGTTTTTTCGTCAAGAAAAGATAAAAAATATTGGGTTGACATTGGAAACTACATTGATATTGAAAATCATAATAGTGAACATTTGAGGTGGAGATACTATGATGAGCTATATGATGAAAGTGACGGCTGGTATTGGGATAATGCGGACAATATGAAAAAGTTTGAATCTATGAGGATAAGGAGCGATTACTTCTCAAAAACAGGAGAGTATATTATAGGTGCAATTGTTCTTAATCATATTATTTCCGCAATAGATACATATTATTTATTAAAATTAAAAAATATTACCTTTTTTCCAGTAATTACCAATGGAGTAAATGAAATAAGTCTTAGAGTTAGTTTATAATTTAAAATGAATCCCATTGCTAGACTTTTCATTTACATCCTATTTTCCATCTCCATTTTAATATCCCAAAGTGTAAATATTTTATTAATAAATCTTGGTATAGTTTTTTTGATATTTATTTTCAAGCGATCATTATTAAATCTATTTTGGGAAAGAATAAAGCCATACTTGATTTATTTACCATTATCAGGATTGCTATTTTTCATTATCTCTACTCAAATATCTTCAAAATCAATTCCCATCATTTTCATTGATATATTAATGGCTACAATTCGCCTCATGGCTATGATCAGTCTTATGACATTTTATATTATTGAGGCTAAATCACAAAACATACTAATCGCAATAAGAAGTATTTGGTTCTCATCAGGTCTGAATATTTATTGGATTGATAAATTTATACTTTTTTTTGAAATGACTATAAGATTCTTTCCAAGCATTCATGAAAATTGGAATCAAACTGAAAAATCACAAAAAGCTCTATCTATTAAAAAACGCAGTTCATTAAAAGACAAAGTATTTTACACAGCAAAATTCATACCTGACTTTATATTACTAAACTTAAAAAAAACCGATGTTATAATTGAAAATATGTCAATGCGTGGACTCGGAACCGAAAAAAGGAGGAGTATATATCCATATCTAAAATTCAAAGTAATTGATACTTTTCTTTGTTTAATCGTGCTTGCAAGTATTATTATGGTTCACAATTTTGTCTAGATTTAAATTATTAATAATGTATGATGGCACCAACTACCAAGGCTGGCAGATCCAGAAAGATGGTAGAACTGTACAGGGAATAATTGAAAATGCATTTAGGGATTTATCAGAGTTTGATAGAAAAATACGAGTAAATGGATCTGGTCGCACCGATGCTGGTGTACATGCGTTAGGACAAGTCGCTCACGTTGATTTTGACACTAACTTAAATATTCAAGCTTTTAAAAATGCTTTAAACGCAAAATTACCGCAAGATTGTAGAATCATTTCAGTTGAGCAAGTAAATAAAGATTTTCATTCTAGATATGATGCAAAAAAAAGATACTACAGATATCAATGCTATGATGGAGATTCAATTTTGTATAGAAATCAATGCTGGATCATTAACAATATTGATATTGTAATCTTAAATGAACTTGCTTCAAACTTAATAGGGAATCATGATTTTTTATCCTTTAGCAAATATCGTCAGGAATTAGAAAATACATGTTGTGAAATATTTGAGAGTAGATGGCTAGTTGAAAATAATATGATTATATTTAAAATAAGTGGCAATAGATTTCTGCACCATATGATTAGATACCTTGTCGGAACTATGATTGGAGTTTGTCAAGGAAGAATGTCCATTAAAGAATTTAAGTTGTTGCTCAATAACCCAGAAAAGGATGTCCAAATTTTAAAAGCACCGCCCCAGGGTCTCTTTTTGGAGAAAATTAAATATGATTAATGGTCCAAAATTTTTTTTATTCTTATTTTGTATTTCCTTCGCCAGTTCTGATAATGTTTCTAATTCTAGAAATACTGCTATAACAAGAGCAATAAAAAAAGTAGGCCCAGCGGTTGCAAGTATAAATGTTGAACAAAATTTAAGTTCAGTTTCATTTGATCCTTTTTTTGGGTTTATGTTTCCAAGAGAAATATATCCGATGAAAACTTCTGGAAGTGGCGTAATTATTAGCCCAGATGGATTTTTGATGACAAATCATCATGTAATTGAAAATGCAGATAATGTTACAGTAACATTGTCTGGAGGTGAAGAATATCAAGCTGAAATTATTGGCTCTGATGAAACATCAGATCTAGCATTATTAAAGTTAGCAGGATCAGATTTCCCATATGCACAATTAGATGATTCAGATGACCTAATTATCGGAGAGTGGGCAATTGCATTGGGTAATCCCTTTCAATTGTTTTCTGTTAGTAATCAACCTTCAGCAAGTATTGGTATTATTAGTGCAACAAATATGGATTTTGGTATGCAAAAATCAGGCAAGGTTTTTCAGGATATGATTCAAACTGATGCCGCTATTAATCCGGGTAATTCAGGTGGCCCCCTAGTTAATAGTTTAGGTAATGTTATAGGAATAAACACTTTCATATATAAAGACTCAGAAATAAACAGAGGATCAGTGGGTATAGGATTTGCTATACCAATTAATAATGCAAAAAGAATAGCAAAAGAATTAAAAATGACAGGTCAAGTTGACAGAAGAGTCTTCACTGGTTTAATTGT
>JAYNUL010000149.1:0-4436 GCA_038281125.1 Fidelibacterota bacterium
CCTTAGTATGGCTTATTGCCTCTATGGTTTGCGGCATTACAGCATCATCAGCTGCCACAACTAAAATAACTATGTCGGTAACCTGAGCTCCTCTAGCACGCATCGCCGTAAATGCCTCATGCCCAGGGGTATCAAGAAAGGTAAGGTCCCGATCATTATATCGCACTTTATATGCACCAATATGTTGGGTGATACCACCTGATTCACCTTCAGCAACATTAGTTTCGCGAATATGGTCAAGCAGACTAGTTTTTCCATGATCTACATGACCCATAACTGTAACTATTGGCGCTCTTGGTGTGGCGTTTTTTAAATCCTCATCAGTAGTCTCAATATCAAATAACCCTTCGCCTACATCGGTAATTTTCTCTGGAGCGAAACCAAAATGTTCTGATAATAGCTCCACCATATCCCAGTCCATTCTTTGATTTTTTGTGACCAACATCCCAAGCTCAATACAAATCTGAATAATTTCACTTGAAGTAACTTCAAAGATTTTTCCCAATTCTTCAACATTTGAAAATTCGGCAACTTTTATAACTGGCAATTCCTTTGGATTAATATCCTCTTGCTCATCTTTAACTTTTGTCTTTTTGTAGGATTTCTTTTTTGATTTTGTATCCATTTGGGCAAGTATGCCCTTCACTTTTGTTTTTACCGACTGTTGAGCTTTCTCCTCTTCCTTATTCTTTTTCAATTTTAATTTTGAATTCCCCGAGGCGACTTTACCATGTATGTCTGATAAATTTATTGAACGCAATTTTTTGGTATTTTTAAACTTACTTTTGAGCTCATTAGCTTTTTTATTTGATCTACTTTTTTCAGATTTTTCTTTCTCTTTACTTTTTTTGTTTTCATACTGTTCCTGACGCTGACTAACCTCGTCTGATTTTTTTATTATTTCCTCAGCTAATCTTTTTTCCTCCTGCTCTACTAAATCTGCTTTTTTCTTTACTTCTTTCTTTTCGAGCTCTCGTTGCTCCTTCAAAGAGAGTAATTTTAATTTTTTTGTACTTTGCTGTCGCTCTTTTAACCTTGTGTCATGAATTTCACGTCTCACTTTCTCTTTTCTAAACCTATCAACTTGTTCCTTATCTTTAGAAAATTCATCCAAGATTAATTTATGTACTTCATCATCAATTGGCGACATATGACTCGAAACCTCCACATTTCGAGCTTTCAAAAAACTAACAATATCTGTATGAGAAATATTTAATTCTTTTGCTATTTGAAATATTCTGACTTTTGCCATTATTTACTCTTCTTCAGAGATTGATTTTTCCAGTTCTATTTCTGGATTACTATCGCTATTATTTTGTAGTTCTAGATCTATTCCCAATGATGCTAAATCTATTTCCTCCTCTTCTTTTTCAGGTTCAATTTTTCTCTCAACGTAATCCTGTACAGATTCATATATTGAATCTAATGCCTGCTCATCGATATCTTCTAAATTCAATAAACTATCCATTTCAGCATCCAATAGGTCTGAAACTAAGGAGATGCCTGATTCATCTAATATTTTTGCGAGTTTATTATCCACACCTTCAATATTTGATATAGGAGTTTTTTGATCCTCCTGTATACGCTCATACTGCTGAACACCATAGGCATCTATTTTATATTCCGTAATTTTTGATGCAAGATTTACATTCATTCCATTTCTACCAATGGCAGCGTCCAGACTATCATCCTCAAAAAGTGCTACACAATACCTTTTTTCGTCATCAATATATAGTTGTAATGGCTTAGCAGGAGAAAGAGCTCTAGTTAATAAAACTTCATTCTGCTCACTATGGTTTACTATGTCAATTTTCTCATTGTTTAATTCTCTAACAACTGCTTGTATTCGACTACCTCTCATTCCGACACAAGCTCCAACAGGATCTATTCTTCGGTCATTAGATTTGACAATTATTTTCGCTCTCTCTCCTGGATAGCGAGCAATAGAAGTTATTTCAATTATACCATCTTCAATTTCTGGAACCTCAAGTTCAAATAACTTGTATAAGAAATGGTTGTCACTTCGTGACACAATAATATCAGGTCCTTTTGCAGTGACTTCTACCGATTTTATTACTGCACGTACAGTCTCTCCTCTTCTATAGCGTTCCATATTAATTTGTTCAGATTTGGGCATTCGTAATTCCGCTTGTTCAATATTAATAAATACACCATCTCTTTGTACCTGATGGACAACGCCTATGACAATTTCACCGATCCTATTAGCATAATCTTCATAAATATAATTACGCTCTACATCTCTTAATCGCTGTGCAAAAAACTGCTTTGCTGTGACAACTAGTCTGCGACCAAAAACTCTTGGATCAATAACTTCTACAAATACATCTCCTACTTCAAGATCTGAAGCATCAGGTTCTTTTTCGATCGCTTCTTCAAGTGTAATTTCTACCTTATAATCATCAATTTCATCAACAATAGTTTTTTCCGCATAGATCTCTATCTCACCCTTGTCAAGGTTTACAATACAACTACAGTTTGAAGAGTCTCCATATTCTTTTTCAATAACGTACAAGAATAGCTCCTCAAGAATAGTTGCTAGTTCTGAACGTTCGACATTCTTTTCTCTTGCAATTTCTGAAAATACTTCGATTAATTCTCGATTTACCAAAACGTCTCCTACTAATTATTTAAAAGATACCTTCACCAAAGCTGATTTTACTTGATCGTATGTTATGGACAAGGATTTATTTTCACTTTCTAATTCAAAGGATTTATCACCAACACGTTTTATTTTACCTGTGATCTTTTTTGATGATCTGTTATCATCATAGACAACTTCTAATTTTCGATTTAGATTCTTTTTATACTGAAATGGCTCTGATAGAGACCAATCTAAACCTGGCGTTGATACCTCAATCCTAACACCATCCGGAAATTCTGAGAGGGTTTCACTTGCGTCTTTTATTGAACGTGTCAATTTCGCAGTATCATCAAGTGTAAGAACGTTCTCTGAATCAACAATAATACGTACAAAATTCCCACGAACATCGTGAGTAACATCCATTAAAACTTGACCATCTTTTAGAAATGGTTCAATAATATTTACTATTTCATAACCCATTTTAAATAAAAGAAAAGCGGGTTTTCACCCGCTTTTCAGCCAGAAATATTACGTTTCTGAAAAGATTTTTACAAGGAATTAACTCAAGATTTTTCCCTTAATTTCTTGAGCAACTTGTTTGTTCCAAGAACTCAAATCTTCATCTAATAATAATTTATCAATAATTTTCTCTGCCTCAAATTTTTGTCCATTATCAATATAATAGTCTGCTTTACGCAATTGCATCTGCCTGATGTCCTTCATTGAATTTGAGTTTTTAATGCATTTAGATAATATGGATAAACCTTTATCAAAATCTTTTTTACTAACTGCAATATCTGCTAAAATCATACCTGAAGATGATGCCAAAAAACCTTTTGGGTTATTAATTAAATAGGAATTAAGGTACTTCTCTGCATTAACATTATCTTTGTTATCATAACTCATTTTACCAAGATAATATTCTGCTAAAGAGGCGCTTGTGGTATTTTCATATTCATTAATCACTGTCTCAAGCTGAAACTTAGCGGTTGTTTGATCGTTTAAATCCAGAGTCAATAAAGCATCGCCAAGAGATGAGCTGGCTTCTTTATTTGCATTTTGTGAATTGTTAGAGAGGACATTAAATCCAATTAAAATTGCAAATATTACAATGCCTATTTGTAAGTATCTTGATCTATTTTCTTCAAGATGAGCCTGGGCTTGGTCAACAGTCTCAAGAAATGGATCCCTTTGGATTTCTTTTTTTGTTATTTTTTTCTTTGGTCTTAACATTTTATCTTTTCTTTTTTTGTACCCTCGGCAGGAATCGAACCTGCATCTAATGCTTAGGAGGCACTTGTTCTATCCATTGAACTACGAGGGCAGATTATCGATTTTTCTGACGAGTATATCTACAAATATAAGTGAATATAATTTCTTAACAAAATGCAAAGCTTATAGCTAAATGGTAAATAAGAGATAGTTATTTAAAAATTTGATAAAACTACCAATAGTATATCTACACTATCAGAGTTATTTCTCTAAATTATTCACCCTGTCTCTTTTTATCATCATTAAAATTGTAAAAAGGATTATTGTAGTTCCAAAAATAAAGTTGGGAGTTATTACATCCTTAAAAATTATAATTCCAGCAATGACTGAAAAAGGTACCTGTAAATAACTAGTCAATGCAGCCTTACTCGCTGGCAATAGTTCATATCCATATGTAAGAAAAATTTGACCAAATTGTGATGAAATTCCAACCATGATCAAATATACCCAAATTAATGTCGAGGGCATTACCCAATTATCAGTTAAGAATAACATACTTAGAGGGACAGTGAATAATGGGAAATATAACATAATTACATAGGGAGATTCTTTAAGATTTGAT
>JAYNUL010000150.1:0-225 GCA_038281125.1 Fidelibacterota bacterium
TTGGGGTGATAAATATCAACAATTCTCTTTGCTCTTTTTCAATTGTAGTGGATTGAAAAAGTTTCCCAATGATAGGTATAGCACTTATGATGGGAACGAATTTTTTTGATTCGAGGGCATTTTCAGCAATAAGACCCCCAATAATAACTGTATTACCATCTTCAACGGTAACTTGGGTTTTTACAGATCTTTTAGTCGAACGTGGTTTCTGAGTATCAATCTCTG
>JAYNUL010000150.1:235-4428 GCA_038281125.1 Fidelibacterota bacterium
TGCTGACAATAGTGCCTCAACTTGGGCATCTACCATCATAGTAATCTTTTGCTGATTATTTATTCGAGGCGTAACCTTCAGTTTAATACCAATATCTTTCTCTTGTACCTGGTTGATAAAAATGTTCCCATAGGCACCAGTGTTATTATTGTTTTGTGATCCCTGAGTATATTGCTGATTCTGGTTTGAAATATTACCTTCTATAAACACTGTGGTAACCGTTTCTGTCTCAGCTTCATGATTGTCAAGTGTGGTGACCTGAGGACTGGACAATAGCTTTGACTGACCACGCGCTTGCATGATTTTCAGAGCATTTGTGAGTTGTAGTGGATTGAGAGTGGCAATTGTTACATTATCAAAACTTATATTTAGAATACTTGCCGAATCTTGGACTCCATATTCGCCTGGAGAAACAGGCGCTTGACTCCAATCCACCCCAAATCCTCTTAGTGTATCCAAATTTGTTTCAATAAAACGAATGGCTATATTGATATTTGGAATTGGAACATCCAAGGTCTCAATGATTTTTAGAATTGATTCAATGTTTTCCTGTATATCAGAGATTACTATAATATTTGATGAAGCACTGTTACTTGTTCTAGATACAAGAGGCGTAAATGGTTGTACCTTACCACGAGAAGTTAAAACGGCACCGAGTGTTCCAATTAGGTCCGCAGAATTGATATAATTTAATTTGACAACAACAGTCTCCAATTCACCAACCATTTGTGTCTCACTATCTTTCACAACAATGATATTCTCTTGAACAAAGTAACTGTATCCATTAGGCTTTAGAATTGCATCCAATGCTGATTTAACACTGACGTCAATAAGAGATGCAGTAATAGTATCCTTGACGGATGGGCTTATGACAATATTGAGCCCAGTTAACTCACCAATCAGCATTAATACATTTTTTATATCAGAATCTTCCATGTTAATGGACATCATTTGATCCAAATTGTACGTATTATTATCTGCATTAATAGAGGTTACATCTAAAACATCGTCACTTTGAGAAAAAACAAGTGAAAAGAAGATCAATGTATAATATAAAATATTTTTCATATCCCTATTTACCTACCCCCTTCATAACTCTTGTATTTCCCAATAAAAAGATAACTCTGTCATCGTATATGTCCTCAATAACATATCTATCAATACGATCTCCAATGCTATATCTTTTACCATTAATGATTACATAAGTTTTCTCACCCAGTTTTGCTACAGATTCAATATTGAGCATCTCAAAGTCAGCCATTCTGGGTTGCTCTGAATCGAGCTCCCTGTTTGATAAAATCTCAGGCTCGCTGCCTAAATCTTTTTGTTTTCTTTTCATGAATGGATTTCTAGCCCATCCATTTAAAGCAATTATATCTTCAGGTATCGGAAGAAATTCCCCATGACTTTCAATATTAGGTTCATTTTTTTGTGCTGCATTTGTTATAATGTCTTTCTGTCGATTAATCTTTGTTCTCCTAACCTTACTCTTTTGGGAACTTCCAGAAGCTTTTGTTCGAACTGAAGGTCGTGGTTTCGATGCATTTCTTTGATAATAGTCATTCACAGCAATGATCAATGATACAGCCAAACCAAAGGATAGAATTTTTAATCTATTTGTCATGCGTAACCTATTTGACCTTTTTTAAGTTCATAGAAGTTTGAAAATAAGTATAAAGAACAAAATTGATGGTCTGTCTTTCTGTCCAACCTTTTTCTATAATATTTAAATTACTTACAGCAAGTCTATTTTTATTTGAACGGAATTTTTCCATGAGCACACCAAAATCTTGAAATGTACAAATGACTTCTATGTCTAGAGGAAATTTTGAAATCTTGATTTCATCTTCCGTATCTGGGATAAAGATAATTTTTTCATCAATTGCAAATTCAGAGGGCTGCCATACTGTAACTGGTATCTCTGATTTTTTAATAATATCAAAAATAACGTTATTGATTCGTTTTCTTTCTGTAATATCGGGAATTCTACTAATTTGAGATTCAAATTCTGTATTGAGTTCAACCCATTCACCTTTAATCTTATTTAATTCATCAATGAGATCTGATGCTTTGTTCGACTTTGATTGTTCTCTTTTTAGCTGCGAAGATAATTTGTCATTAGTTACTCTGATACCATTTTGAATGAAGAAAAACCAAGCAAGTGTAATCCCTACTATAAATAAGCTGATGGCAACTAAGATATTTAATTGATTTTTAAAAAGTTTTTTCATTAGAAAACACACTTTAAGTCAAACTGAATAAAATTCGGTCCAATATCTAAATTTGATGAGTTCTCTACTACTTCAACAGTACTAAAAAGTTTGGATTCTTCAATAATGGATATCAAATTATTAAAATACCTGTCCTTTAATGCTGGGTTTGCTTCAAGATTACCTACCATCCTAACAATTCGTTTGTTCTCATCCTCCATCTCAATGAATGATGTTAACGAACGTCCTTGCATTTTTAGGAGCTCCTTTTCCCAACCTTGTTGAAAGCTCATTCTTTCTAGAGTAACTTCTTCAGGAAGTCTATTACTCAAAAATCTAGTAATAGCAATGACCCGGTCAAAATAGTCTGTATCGTACTTTAGTAATTTTATCTGGTCTTTGACATTATTTCTATTTTGAGCAGCAAGAGAGTATTCTTCTTCAACGGGTGCGAGCTTATTTGCTCCCACCTTTGCAGGCATAAGATTAAGCTCCAGCTGATGGTTTTCATTTACCAAGTCAAACGACTGCATTCCAAGATAAAAGGTGAGAAAGACAGCTGCAACCGATAGAATTCTATTTGCCCACCGAAACTTATTATTCTTCATCATACTTGGTGGAAGAACAGTAAGGCCTTTCGGATCTCCCAGAGTAGCTCCTATGGCTGGCGTGAGAAGAGTTGGATGAAATGGAATAGAATTTCTCTCTGTATCGTAAGGAGAAAACGTTAGGTTTCTTACGGGATTTAATAAACCTGAAGCTATTTGAGATGATGCCGATACAAGAACATCAATATTCCGTATCTTCCCAGCATAGCCAGAGATAAACACTCTTGAACTATCGTTTATTGAAGTTGCTCTTCTTACTCTTGTTGTTACTCGTTCAATTTCCTGAGACCAAAGATCAAATACTGGTCGCAAATAAGAATCATTTTTATTGGGTTTTGTTGTTATTCCTTGGTTGGTTAAAAACGATGCTGGAACATCCAACATATCAATATTCTCAGGATCTTTAGATATATTATTTTCTTTTAATGTTTGAAGTAAATCATCATACCCAATAAACACGATATCAACAGAAACTATTCTAAGACCTTCGCATGTAACTACTACACTTTGTTTGTATCCTACATGGAAAAGGATATTGTTTTGACTTGCAATATTCTGATCCTGATAACTCCATTTGTAGGCATTAAAAAGTGATTGCGCTGTTGGCATCCAATCACGTATGTCACAACCCGTAGATACTACTTGGTCTGATAAATTCTCCATGTCACTTAGTTTGGTCAAACCAACACCAACTTTGTCCTTATCCTGAGCGGAAGAAGAAATGTTCATTATAGCATCTTCAGTATTGAATGGTAATTTTTTCCCAAGGGTAAATTTTACAATTTCGTTTTGATCTTTCTTTGCATCTTTACCGACTGAAACAAACCGTACAGAAACATTCTCATCATTATGAGAAAAGTATGTGTTTGCAAAATTTTCTAGAACACTCATTGCCCTACCATGAAGCTCTTTGATAGGGAAAAATTTATCCTGTAATCTTTCCTTACTTCTTATCAGGTCACCAGCTAACCTTTCGGGATCTTTCATCAGACTTTCAGAGCTTTCAGAATTCAATTTAAAGTCATAGGCTAAAAGGGTTCTTATACCCTTGGTTTGTCCAACAAGTACACTACTCAACTGCCCGCCATCTACATGCACCCCAATAGACGCTGGATCAAAAAATGTATGAACTGTATCAAACCCATGGTCGTATTCACCAGGGGAAGGAAGAGGCTCTTGTGGCACAGCACTACTGTCTTGGATATTATGTATGGAAGGAGCAGAATCTGCATCTTCTTTTGCAGAAATGTGTTCTAAACTGGGCTCAGGAATTTCTTCTTCTGATATAATTTCATCATCCAAATCCTCTGATAATTCACCAATCCATTCATCATCTTCATCTAAATTAATTTCAGAGTCATCCACATCTTCTTCT
>JAYNUL010000151.1:0-4418 GCA_038281125.1 Fidelibacterota bacterium
CATTAGAAGCAGATGAAGGGATAGGCATGTTTAGTTTGGAGATGGGGAATCAACAGTTGGCTATGAGACTTCTTTGTGCAGAAGCAAGAGTAAATATGCATTTTGTTAGAACGGGTAAACTTCCATCTAAATTATGGAAAAACCTAGGAATAGCAGCAGGCGAAATGGAAAAAGCCCCTATTTACTTAGATGATACACCAGCTATCACAGTGCGAGAATTAAGAGCAAAGGCACGACGCCTTGTGGCAGAAAAGAGAATTAGTATGATTGTTGTAGATTATCTTCAATTAATGCAGGGTCCAAGAGGCGTAGAAAATCGTCAACAAGAAATATCTGTTATCTCTAGATCCTTAAAAGCATTAGCAAAAGAAATTGATGTTCCAGTAGTAGCACTTTCTCAGCTTTCCAGAGCAGTTGAGCAAAGACAGGACAGAAAACCTCAATTATCAGATTTAAGAGAAAGTGGTGCCATAGAGCAAGATGCAGATGTGGTAATTTTTCTATATAGACCTTGGGTATACAGCCAAGAAGATGAAGATGAAGGTAAGGCGGAAATAATTGTAGCTAAACAGCGTAATGGGCCAACTGGAAAGGTTGACGCTACTTTCATTAAACAATATGCTCGATTTGAGAATCTTTCTGATCAAGAGACTCCCTTTTGATGGAAAATCCATTGACTAAATTTGTACCTCAATTATTTGGTGAATACCCAAAACCATTTTTGAAGCTAATAGATAACATATCCTTTTCGCCAGATCAAGATAGTAAAGAAGTAACAGAAGCTCTTTGGAAAGCTTATGAGTTTGGTCTAAGGCATCATGATGGTCAGAAAAGACTATCTGGCAAACCTTACTTTTCACATTGTATAGCAGTAGCAAGTACTTTAGCTGGTTGGAAAATGGATACCACAACAATTATTGCTGGTTTACTACATGATACTGTTGAAGACACTGAAGCAACGCTAGATGATATTGTTAAAAATTTTGGTGATGATCTTGGCAATCTTGTAGATGGCCTCACTAAAATAAGTGAAATATCCTATTCTTCAAGAAAAGAAAAGCAAGTTGGTAACTTTATGAAAATGTTACTCTCAGTTGCTCAGGATATGAGGGTAATAATTATAAAATTTGCAGATAGACTACACAACATGGAAACAATTAAACATATGCCGCACATAAAGAGACATAGAATTGCTGTAGAGACTAGAGATATTTATGTTCCACTTGCTCATAGGTTGGGTATGTCAACTGTAAAATCACAATTGGAAGATTTAGTTCTTAGTGTACTAAATCCGTCAGGTTTTAAAGAAATAGAATCCAAGGTTAAGTCCAGTGAAAGACAAAGAGAAAAGTTCATAAAAAAAGTTATTGAGCCAGTAAATGAAGAATTAAACAAGTATGATATTGTCCCACTAATCTATGGAAGAGCTAAATCTTATGCATCTATCTATGGAAAAATGATGAATCGCAACAAGAGTTTTAAAGAAATTTATGATTTATATGCAATTCGAATAATTGTAGAAAAGATTGAAAACTGTTACCTGGCATTAGGAATAGTTCATAATGTATATCTTCCAGTACAAGATAGGTTTAAAGATTTTATAGCAACACCAAAATCAAATGGTTATCAATCAATTCATACTACAGTTATTGGACCAAACGGTCAAAAAATTGAGATTCAAATTCGCACAAAAGAAATGGAAGAGACTGCAGAAATAGGAGTTGCTGCTCACTGGATGTATAAAGGTAACAAACCTAATGGAATTGATAAAAATGTTAAATGGTTGAGGGAATTATTGGAAATACTACAAAATGAATCTACTGATCCCAAAGAGTTCATGGATTTATTAAAAATTGATCTTTATAATGAAGAAATTTTTGTATTTACCCCTATGGGTGACCTAGTTCAGTTACCTGTAAATGCTACACCTGTTGACTTTGCTTTCCATGTACATTCACAAGTAGGAATGCATTGCATGGGTGCCAAAATAAATCATATTGTTGTACCCTTGAACACGAAACTAAAAAACGGTGATATGGTTGAAATAATCACCAGTAAAAAACAAATGCCTAGTTATGGATGGCAAAAATTTATAGTGACTACTAAGGCAAGAAATCAAATTAATCGATTTTTAAGAAAAACTCGAGATGATGAAAGTATTAAGCTTGGAACGGAAATACTTACAAAAACATTAAGAAGAATGAAACTTTACGGTGATTTTGAAGAATTTAAAAACAGCTATAATAAATTTGGATTTGCTGACTCCAAATCACTTTTGATGTCTCTAGGAACTGGCGTATTGACTGTAAGAGACATGTTTAAAAAAATTAGGCCAAAAGAAGATATCAATGAGAACGATATATTGGATAAAAAATCCAGTAAGATTTTCAATTTTCCTAGCAATAATCCAAAAGGGATAACCTTAGATGGTATAGATAACCTTCTAATAAATTTTGGCAAATGTTGTAATCCTATCTCGGGTGATGAGCTCATTGGATTTGTTACAAGAGGGCGAGGAGTAACAATACATAGGAGTGAATGTAATAGTTTGCCCCTTTTGAATAATGAATCTGATAGATTAGTTCCAGTAGATTGGAATGCTAAATCATCTGAACAATTTAATGTACTTTTAAAGGTTGTTGGTCAAGACTATAAAGGCTGGCTGAAGGACGTGTCTGAGTGTATTTCAAAGCAGAATGTGAACATTGCCAGTGTTGATATTAAGGTATATGATAATATTGCAGAGGCACAAATTATTGTACAGGTTAATAATAATCGGCAACTAAAGAGGTTAATGAGTAAGATGACCAAATTAAAAAATATTGATTACGTAAAAAGGCCAGGTAGATAATGGATATTAAAACATATACAAAAAAAGATATAGCAACTGAGTTGTCAAAGCGACAAAACAAAAGTGTAAGATCATCAATAACTATTGTTGATGATCTTTTTAGAATATTAAAAGATTACTTGATAGAAGACAATCCATACACAAGAATTGAGGTAAGGAATTTTGGTGTTTTTGAATCAAAGCCAACAAAAGCGAAGCCACGAGCACGTAATCCAAGAACTAATGAAGAGATATATGTACCCGCTCACAAAAAGACACGGTTTAAACCAGGAAAATACATTAAGGAACAATTACGTAAGCCAATTTAAAAAATGGGAAGAATTTTGGGTGTTGACTATGGAGATAGTCGCATCGGTCTAGCATTATCCGATCCAAATAAAATTATAGCATCTCCGTTCAAGACAATTAAAAATAAAGGATTCGATAAAACTAAAAAAGAAATCTTTGAAATAGTAATAGAAAACAAGGTTGAACTTATTGTACTAGGTCTACCACTGAGTATGTCTGGAACCGATACAAATCAAACCAAAAAAGTGAGAAAATTCCAAAACTTTATTGAAGATTTTGATATTCCTATTAAAATGCAAGATGAAAGGTTATCATCTTTTACTGCAAAAAAATCCTTAATCCAACAGAAAATAAAAACAGGTTATAATAAACATTTTATTGATTCAACAGCTGCAGCAATTTTCTTGCAACAATATCTAGATTCTAAAATTCATAAATGAAAAATCACCTTTCTAAGTGGTATAGTTGGCAACTAGCGATTATTTCTGGTGTTCTAATTGGAATAAGCTATCATCAAATTAACCTTGGCATATTAGTCTACATCGGTTTTATACCAATACTACACTCATGGTTTAGAAATAATCCAAAGAACAATTTATTTTCTGGTTATATTTTTGGAATTACTTACAACCTTATTTCAAATTATTGGATGGCTACAAACTCTGGTGCAGAATTTATTGTCGTCCTCTTTTCATTAATTGCAGCAACCTTATATTTATCTATATTTTGGGCATTTGCAGGTTTTATAGTGGGGTTTTATAAGAATAGTTCTATTAAAATATTGATTATGCCATTCTTAATTGTCTCTCTTGAATGGATTAGAAGTTTTGGGCCACTCGGTTTTGCTTGGGGAAATTTAGCACTCACTCAAATGGACATGCTTCATTTGTTGCAATTTATTGATTACGGGGGTACTTATATAATTACATTTTGGATTGTTTGCATAAACTCAATTATATACTACCATTTTTTTTAAAATCATTTCCCAAACAAAAATTAGTATTTTTCTTCGCATTTCTACTTTTAATAAATGCTGCTGGTCTAATCAGATTAAATATGGAATTAGATCAAAACAACAATACAGAATTAGAAATTGCTGTTATTCAGCCCAACTTAAATCCTAATGAAAAGTGGGATAGATCAACCAGAGAATTAACATTAAATATAATGGACTCCTTGCATCAATTAGCGATAGGTCTCAATCCAGATATTATACTATTTCCAGAGACTGCATTGCCCGCTTATTTGAGATTAAATAGTTCTATAAGAAAGAGATTAC
>JAYNUL010000152.1:0-4389 GCA_038281125.1 Fidelibacterota bacterium
ATGAAGCTAGAATTGGCAATCCATTTATTACATGGGAGGTTGCTAAAAACATTGACATTGGTATTGAAGGGGCACTTTTTAACAATCGTTTGAGTTTTGAAATTGATTATTATAAAAGCGATCGTAATAACATCTTAACAAAGCCTTATGGCTCTATTGCTGATATCACGGGGATTGTACCACCATATCAAAATATTGGAAAAACTACTAACAAAGGTTGGGAATATTCACTAGGATATAAAACAAGTGTTGGAGAACTTGATATCAATACTACTGCTTTTGTTTCAACGAATGACAATACCTTAATTTTTGCTGATGAGCCTGAAGGATTAGACCCAGCTGTCTCTAAAGAAGGTAGAAGAATTGGTGCTTGGAAATATTGGAATGTTATTGGGGTGTTCCAAAATCAAGCTGAAATTGATGCATATCCAGTTGACCATAATGGAGTTGGTGTGGGGATTACCAGACCAGGAGATTTGATAATTGAAGATGTTAACGGAGATGGTACAATCAATTCATATGATTATAAGTTTACTGATGGAAGTGTTATTCCTAAAGTGACAACTTCTTTTAATCTCCAAATGAATTATAAGAATTTTGATTTTACAGCAAGATTGTATGGAACCTTTGGAGGATACATAGATCAAATTCATGGAGCCGAAGCATTTCTTTCTAAACACGTTTATGACAATAGATGGACAAAAGAAGGCGACCAATCTAAATATGGAAGAGCGCTTATTAATGGAGGCAACCCTTACACTGGACTTATGATCGCCAAAACAGACCATATAAAATTACAGTATCTAGAATTGGGGTATAATGTAGATTCAGATACTCTTAAAAAGCTCTTTGGTATTGGTTATATCGATAACCTTAGACTCTTTATTAATGGAAATGACCTATTCTACAAAATGTTTGATGACAAATTATGGTCACATCCAGAATCATTTACTGGAGACTTTGATAATGGTTATGGTGTTTTGGAACAACTTCCTCCATCTGAAACCTTATATCAACCAGGTACTTTATCTTTTGCAAATCAATCCGTATCATTCGGAGTTAACCTTAAATTTTAATACAATGAAAAATTATTTTTACATACTTCTAGTCTTTTTCACATTTTCATGTGAAGACGATTTTCTTGATATAGATCCAAAAACAGAACTAACATCTGATGTGGTTTTTGATGACCCAGCATTAGCAGAAAAAGCAGTTTTAGGAGTCTATCGTGGATTATGGGAGGTCGATGGATTTGAAAATTTCAACACCTTTCACAATGCCGTTCTTGTTGATGAGGCAGTGTTTAATGGACATGTTTTTTCATGGCTTACTGTTTGGTGGGAAGGTGCCATCTCAGCGGACAATCCTTTTGGATTAGGAAGTTTTGGTGGCTATGGCCATGACAGAAAAAATATACAAAGATGGGACCACCTTTATAAATGGATTAGACAAGCTAATTTGATGATTGAAGGGCTGTCAGATTCTACAATAGATGAAACTCTAAAAAGTAAATTGCTTGGTGAAGCACACTTTCTAAGAGCTATTTATCATTATTATGTATGGGTCCACTTTGGAGGAGCTTCATTGGTTGATAAAACACTTAATGCAGATGATGACCTTTCAAATTACAATAGAAGCTCATTTTCGCAAACGGTGGAATTTATCATCTCCGATTTAGAAACTGCATTCGGTTATCTTGATGGTAAATCTTTGGAGAGAGGTAGAACCAATGCTTCTGCGGCTTTGGCATTAAAATCTAGAGTTTTAACCTATGCTGCAAGTGATTTGTATGAGCCTTCTAAAAATAACAAAGCCCTTCATGCGAGCTATGAGCATAAGGAACTAATTATGTACTCAGGTGATAATATTCCTGAAATTGCAAGCTCTCAGCAAAAAAGATGGCAAAGAGCTCAAGCTGCTAGTTTGCAAGCCATGAATTATAATACAAGTTATCAATACCACATGTCTTACTCAGCTCCAGTTGATAAGGAAAAGGCCTATAATATATATAATGATTTGTACAAAGCTGGTTCTATGCAAGAAGCTACGTTTGAGCGAGTCATTGATAAGAGTTATGACACAGATCCGTTAGGTTGGGGCTCTCTTGCTGTTAACTGGTGGTATGGACCAGGAGGCTACCACTATGGTGACGGAGCTGGTGCGGGCTTATCCGCAACTGCACCTCATAATGAGTTTGCAGATAGTTTTCAGTACGCTGAGGACACTGATGGTGATGGTATTATTGATGTAGCGGAAGACTTTAACTGGACTAATGCTACTCATACTGTCAGAGCTTTTAAAAACAGAGATCCTAGAATGGAAGCCACTATTGGAATCGAAGATGGTAGATGGTTAGGTCCTCGTTATTATGACTGGCAAGTTGGCTCTAATCCTTATTTCAGGTCTGTTGATAATTCTTCAACAGGAAGAATGCAATTGGGTAAATATGAAATGCCTGCCAGTGGTTCTCATGATGCCGGAACAGTTCATGGATTAGATAATATGATTGTTGGAAATATTGATGTGCAAGCAGGCTATGCTCACAAAAAACACCTAAGTCACACACCTGATCCAAATTTAGGTTCATTTGCAACTTGGTGGACGTCAACTCCTCAGGTGATCCTTAGGCATACGGAAACCCTATTAAATTATGCTGAGGCATGTATTGCACTTGGCCAGGATAGTGAAGCAAAGGATCATTTGAACTTACTTAGATTTAGAGCTGGTATGCCTGCCTTAACTGAAACTGGAACGGCTCTTTTGGAAAGATATATAACAGAAAGAAAATTAGAATTGAGTTACGAGGGTCATAGATTTTATGATGTTAGAAGATGGGGGATTGGTCCCGAATTGACTATGAATGGAGTTAAAATAACGGGGAAATTAAAATCTGGAGTTCAGCCATTTGATTTTTATTCAGGATATGATGAGTCAAAATATGATTATTCTTATGAAACATTCCCAATAAATTATTATAATACTATGGTTTTTCCAGATAAATATTATTTCCGCCCAATTGAAACAACCATTTTACAAAAGCATCCGGGTTTAATTCAAAACCCTGGTTATTAGGTAGTTTGTTTTCATCTTAAGTTTTTGTTTTACAAAGCCTGTTTTTTAAACAGGCTTTGTTTTGTAAATACCGTTACACTTTACATTCTAAACCTTTGAAAAATCGAAGGTTTTTTTGGTCTAACTTGTGGGTTTCAACTGACATAATTATCTTTCTAACTTGATATAATAGACTGATGAATTACAAAAATTACATTAAAGATGGAGTTAAAATTTCTGAAATTGGATTTGGAGCGTGGCAACTAGGTGTTGAATCTGGATGGTCATCAGTTTCAGAAAAAGAGTCAGAATATATGATTAATACAGCTTTAGATAATGGAATTAATTTTTTTGATACTGCTCCCAATTATGGAAATGGCACAAGCGAAACTAGACTAGGTAAAGTTTTTAAAAATGTAGACAGGAGTAAAATAGTTATTAACACAAAGTTTGGAAGACTTGATAATGGAATAGTTGATTTTGATTCCAAACATATTGTAAAATCAATAGAGAGTAGTTTAAGAAGACTTAAAACAGATTATGTGGATTCAGCAATTATTCACAGTCCTCCAATTGAAATACTTGATGGTAATCAGAACGATCATTATGAAATCTTAGAAAAACTCAAAGATGAAGGAAAAATAATTGAATATGGAGCTTCAATTGATTTTTTTGATGAGATAAAAACATTAATCCAAACGACTAACGCAAAAGTAATTCAAGCATTTTTCAATATTTTTCACCAAGATGTTAGAAGAGCATTTGAAATTATTAATAAAAATGAAGTGGCAGTAATTGCAAAAGTCCCTTTAGATTCAGGATGGTTAACTGGTAAATATGATGAAAAATCAGTGTTTAGTGGTGTTAGATCTAGATGGAGTGATGATGAGAAGGCAGTTAGATCAGTTCTTGTAAAAAAAGTTAAAGAAATTATTTCAGAAAATACTTCTATAAAATCAGCTGCTTTGTCTTTTTGTACTTTTTATGATGAAATTTCCACTGTAATTTCAGGAGCAATTTCAACAAAACAACTAATAGATAATATAAAATCTATTAGCAATAATTTAGACTTAGGCATTGTTAGTGAACTGGAAAGCTTATATGAAAACGAAATTAAACACTTAAAACTTCCTTGGTAAAATATTTACGGAGATATATCTTCTTCTTTTAGTTCTGTAACTTCTAATCCACATAAGTAGTTTAAACTAACATTTAAACTTGAATTTCCATTACATTATTTAAGTTTAAAAGCAAGTGATAATGAAAATAAAATCATTATCAAGCCAATTAAAACACCACCAGGGGCATCATCGTAAGAAGAATAAACAATTAACGCTC
>JAYNUL010000153.1:0-4363 GCA_038281125.1 Fidelibacterota bacterium
AAAAGGAGGCGCGGGAGATATGTTTTTAACCGTTATGGGCGGTAGAACTAATGGAAATTTAGAAATGACTATCCATCCAAATGGGGGAACATATACCATAAATGCAGGAACTACCCTTCAAGATGGAAATTGGCACAATGTTGTATATACCTTCGATAAAGGTGGAGATGGTATGAAGCTATATATAGATGGAGTTTTGGTTGGTTCCAATGCTTATAATACTGCCAGTTTTTCTGACTGGGGTTCTGGTCAAAACTTTTATCTGGGAAAAGCTAATTGGAATGATCCCTATTTTGATGGGGAGATGGATCAAATCTCTGTACATAATGTTGCATTGAATGGGACCACGATTACCGAGTTATTTTCGAGCGGTCGAAATTCTGATTTGAGAAATCTAAATTCCATTGAAGGATCGATGATTGGATATTGGAAAGTAAATGAAGGATCTGGAACAGTTTTATATGATTTGGTGAATAATGCTGGGAACGCTACCCTTGTTAATGGTGTCTTGTGGGAGGCAAGTTCATTTGTTGAAAGTGCCCTAGCTCAATTTGACGACGTAGATGATTTTAATGGGTATACAAATTCAAATGATAATCTTTATCCAAATTATAGCACGACTGTTCAAGTTGATTATGTAGATCTGGCTGGAAAATTTCGTGTAATTAAAACTTCTCCTACCAATTATAAAAGAGTGGTAATTCAAGTGGATCATCCAGGGACAACCACTTTATCTGATACGTTGATTGTGAGTCCTGGATTATGATACAATTGAAAAAACAATCTAAAGGGTTCAGCCTTATTGAGCTAATTGTCTCCATGGTAATTATAGGTGTTATTAGTGGATTGGGAATGCTAATGCTTTCAGAAGGAAGTTCTATATTTTTCAGTGAGTCTTCTACAAAAAGGGTAATGGATGAAGGTCAGTTATCTTTGTGGAAATTAATGCATGAAGTCAGGACGGTTGAAAGCATAGACAATTTTGCAACCTCAAATGAGGATAAACTTTACGTAGCACCCAATTCTGATGGTATGGCTTTTGAATTTGACAGTGATGATCATTTAATTGTAAATGAAGGTCAGGTTTCCTCGCTTTTATCTGATATGATAAATCCTTTAGGAGATAATGCATTTAGATTTAAAAATAGTGTTGGTAACATCATTGAAACCAATTCACCTAGCGGGCTAGTTAATGCAGAAAACGTTTCTCTAGTAGAATTGAATCTTCATTTTATCCAAAATGGTGAAGAGATAAACATCTCCTCTCACGTTGCTCCAAGAAATTCCAGATATGGAAGGAAATTATCTTTTCATGAATAAGAATACCAGCATAAACTCATTTTTGGGAGATGATAAGGGATTTGCGCTTAGTGCCTCTACGCTAATCTTTTTCATGATTATGAGTGTCTTTGCTTATTACCTTGCACGGTTTACAGTAACTTCTAGAAAAACCAGTGCGAATTTTATACAAAATTCAAGGACATTAAACCTATCTCAGACTGGTCTTGAAGTTGGACTTACAGAAATAAAGGAAGGTAGGTACGGTACCCTTAACGGATTGAATGGGAATCTGAATAAGGGGTCCTATAATATTAGCGTTGATGAAAATAATGATGAAGAAAGCAATGCACTTTCTTATACTCATCAAAGTATGGTCTCTTCCGAGGGCTCTATTGCAGGTTTTAAATCAAGGTCTCGCCTGATTGTAAGCTCTTACCCTGATGCATATAATCTTGCTTTTTACGGATCCAATAATTCAGGAGGTAATTTAAACGCTAGTGGAACCATTAATGGAGATATCTTTTTTGCTGGTCAAGTTTCTAGTGTAAACCAATCCCAGGGGAATACTTTTTATACTCCTATTGGATTTAATGGTGTTGCATTATCCGAGCAAGAAGTACCATTTCCAGCAGGAAACATTGACTACTTTACAACACTTTTATCTAATGCTCCAGCCTACAGCAGTGGGAAAACAACCAACGAAGTTGGAGGATTAAACCCGATACCTTTCCCAAATAGTTATACGTTAAGTCAGGGCAGTCAATCTTTTGAAAAAATTGGTGGTGCTGATCTATGGTCAACAGATCATGCATTTGGATCAACATATACCGTCAATGATGACTATACCGGTCCTGGGTATAAGCATTCAAAAATTATTGCCGTCAAAAAAGGTACGACTTTGAATATGCGTGTTACAGGGTATGCAAGCGGTTATTATAGTGAATACATAAAGGCCTACTATTCATCAAATGGTAGTAGCTGGTCAACGTGGCATGACTTTGGAGTTCAAAGCTTTAGTGGATGGCATAGTGAAACGGCTAGTAAAACAGTAAATCTTAGCCCTGGAAATTACCTGCTTGCTTTTTCACTTAACTATTACAGCCCTACTAGTGCGCCAAATTCACATCAAACATATAAGACGTCGGCCGCTTATACGATGCATGTCTATGAAGCAGAAACAGAAACTGTTGATAATGGTTTAATGGTAAGTAAGACTATTAACCTGAACAGTTCTGGAGCGGTTCAGACAAATGGACCAAGTATTTCTAATAACGTACTTTCTTTTACAGATATTATGACTTTTGAAAATTGCAATATTACTGGATCTGGAAAAATTATTAATGATCGATCGATTAAAATGACGAACACCACCATATCTGGTGAAATTGAAATCATTACTTCAGATAGTTTAATTTTTAATGGATCAACTTTAGGTAGTTCTGTAAATACTAAGGGCCAGTCTGTTATATTATATAGTGGTACTCGTATGGAGCTAAATAATTCATTATCTTATGGCGTTGTTATTTCATTAGGAGATGAAACTAAATTAGTAAACGCAACTCATTTTGGTGCAATACATTCAAGAACACCCTTACTAAAACTTTTAGAAAATACTAGTGTTACTGGCAGTGTTGTTTCCTTATATGCTTTGGAAATGGCAGGAGCTGCAACTATAACAAAGGGGGATCTAACCCCTATTTATGATAATCAATTTGGATTTGTACCGAGTGTACTTTCCGGTTCATATGTATTAAATAATGAAACTAAAAAATTTATTTATTTATTTTTTAACATTATTCAGTGCTTTATCAGCATTGCAAGATACTGATGGGTACACTGTTTTTAGCGGAACAGCTGGAATGAGAATGTCCCGTAATGAAGATATGTCTGAATGTAAGCAAAGGTGCACTAGAGGAGCACAACAAGATGCACTCTATAACTATTTTTTAGAAAATCATCCGGACCATAATCTTGATGATCAAACGTTTATGTCCTTAATAAACACCATTATTGAAAACATTCACTCCACTGAGGTACATAACTGGCAGCACGTAATGAATGGCCCAGTATCAATTGATATTACCTTTTCTGTTAATACAGCCTTTTTCAACGAAATGGAAAGCCAGTATTTTCAGGATTAAAACCCCCTAAATAATCATAAAAAAACCCTTTCTCACAAAATGAATTGCATTTTAGCTGAGATTGTTTAACTTCTAACTCCACATCCGAGGTTACATAAACTAACATTTATGTTAGAATTGCTTTGTGCAATTATATTTTTTAATTAGGTTTTTCTTAATAATAGGGTACACAATTGAGTGAATTATCAATGCTCCTCTTAGGAATTGGAGTATTTACACTAGTATTCGGATTTTTACTTGTTTTTTTCCCTAATGTTGTTCTTAGAACACAAATTAAGGCAAATAAATTGTATTTAACCGACTCATTCGTAATGAAGAACAGGGTAACCATTGGTATGCTTTCTTCTTTGGCTTCTCTTTTTTTATTATACATATTCTTTTCAACCGTTCATGATAATTTTTTCTTAATTATCGGAATTGTTGCAGGTGTATATGGGATTCTTCTTTTGTACTCCCCAAGATCACTACTCACACTTGAACGACATGCTAATCGTATCTATATGACAGATGATTTCTTTTTTAATAACAAAAACTATGTAGGTGGATTATTAGTTTCTTTATCCATATATATGATATATACATACACAACCATGGTAGCTAAATGATTGAACTATTTAAATCTATAGGGCTTAAGTCTGATCCATTTACAACGAGTCCAAATGTAGAAAAGTTTTATCCTGCTACAGAACACAGACAGTGTTTGGAAGGTCTAGAACTCAGTGTAAGGCTAAGAAGGGGATTATCCGTAATACGCGGAGGGATTGGAGTAGGAAAAACAACTGTAAGCAGAAAGTTGATGGATATATTCAGTGATGAGTCAGACACCTATGAATTCCATTTAATTCACGATCCAAAGTTTGAAACAGAATTAATTTTCTTAAAGCACATTATTGGTCTTTTCGGAATTAAGAAAAAAGGAGATGATGTACAAAGTTGTAGAA
>JAYNUL010000154.1:0-1777 GCA_038281125.1 Fidelibacterota bacterium
CAACAAGCCGGCAGCTGGATCCACTTGTGGTTGGAGAGGAGCATTACAATGTTGCTCAAGGCGTTCAAGGAGTTTTACAGAAATATAAAGAGCTTAAAGATATTATTGCAATTTTGGGTATGGATGAGCTGTCTGAAGAAGACAAGTTAGCAGTTGCAAGAGCCAGAAAAGTTGAAAGATTTCTTTCTCAACCCTTTACTGTTGCAGAGGTTTTCACGGGTTCTCCGGGCAAATATGTAAAACTTGAGGATACCATTAAGTCATTTAAAGGGATCTTAGCTGGAGATTATGATGATCTTCCAGAACAAGCTTTTTACATGGTTGGAACAATCGAAGAAGCTGTAGAAAAAGCAAAAACTTTATAATTTATGTCTACCATTAAAGTCAGCATAGTTTCATCAAGTGAAGAAATTTATTCTGGCGAAGGTACTATGGTTTTTGCTACCGGATCTCTTGGTGAAATAGGCATTGCTCCTGGACATACACCTCTTTTAACCGGGCTTGCCCCAGGGCCAGTGCGAGTTCAAAACGGCGATGATGAAAAAACCTTTTTTTGCTCAGGCGGATTCATTGAAATCCAACCTGATTTGGTCACTTTTTTGTCTGACAGAGCTGAACGCGCAGAATCAATGGATGAGGCTGAAGCTATCAAGGCTCAAGAGCTTGCAGAAAAAAACATGCATGACAAAGAGTCAGAGTTAGATTACACCAAAGCAGCAGCACAACTTGCTGAAGCAGCGGCACGAATCAAAACCATTCAAAAATTAAGAAAAAACAAGTAAGGTACTTGTATCAAGCTTAATTCGTTATTACGTTGAATATTCATACTATTATCCTTGCAGCGGGCAAAGGAACTCGAATGAACACCAATTTACCAAAGGTTATGCAACCTCTTGGCGGGCAAACCCTTGTTTCTCATGTCATTAAAACTGCCAAATCTTGCAGCAAAGATATAACAGTTATCGTAGGGCATCAAAAAGATCTTTTAAAAGAACATATAGCTGACATTGATCCAAATATTCAGACAGCGGATCAAAACGAACAGCTGGGGACTGCACACGCTGTTAAAACTGCATCTCATTTGATCAAGGATGATGAAAAGATATTAGTTTTATATGGTGATGTGCCTTTAATAAGAAGCGAGAGCATAGAAGCTCTTATTAACTCTGGTCAAGATTGCACGCTTTTATCAATGAAATTAGATGATCCAACTGGCTACGGAAGAATCATGACCAATGAAAAAAATCTAGCCTTAAGAATTATTGAACAAAAAGACGCGTCTGATGTTGAGAAACAAATTAAAAATGTCTTTACTGGTATTTTATTGATCGACGGCAGCCTTCTTAAACCAGCATTAGATGAAATTAGCAACCAAAATGCAGCTAATGAGTACTACCTTACAGACTTGGTAGAGATACTTTCTGCAAAAGGAGTTAAAATAAGTTGTATTCAAGCCAATCCTACTGAAGTAATGGGGGCAAATAACAAGCATGAGTTACATGAGTTAGAATCAATTGTAAGAAAAATGAGCGCTGAAAAATTATTAGAACAAGGAATCACTCTTCTAGATGCAGCTCGCGTCGATGTTCGAGGAGAAGTCGAGGCCGGCAAAGATTGTTCCGTTGACGTCAATGTGATATTTGAAGGCAAGGTAGTTTTGGGTGAAAACGTTATCATCAAATCAAACGTTGTTCTGCAAGATGTTTCTATTGGAGATAATTCCATCATTGAATCTTTTAGTCACCTCTCATCGGCAACTGTGGGCTCTAACTGTAAT
>JAYNUL010000154.1:1787-4347 GCA_038281125.1 Fidelibacterota bacterium
ATATAGGCCCTTATGCGCGTCTAAGAGAAGGCTCAGAAATAGGGGATAATGCTAAAATTGGTAATTTTGTTGAGACCAAAAAAACCAAGCTTGGCGATGGCGCCAAAGCCAATCACTTGGCTTATTTGGGTGATGCGGATGTAGGCAGCAAAACAAACATCGGGGCCGGAACCATCACCTGCAATTACGATGGGACAAACAAACATCAAACATCTATTGGTGAAGATAGCTTTATTGGAACAAATTCTTCATTAGTAGCGCCAATTAATATCGGCAAAGGCGCCTATGTGGGAGCAGGCTCCACAATCACCAAAGATGTACCTGATGAGGCTTTGGCTGTAAGCAGAGGCAAGCAAGTAATCAAAGAAGATTGGGCAAAAAACAAAAAATAATATGTGTGGAATCATAGGGGCGGCATCATCCCGCAACGTGGGCAAGTTGTTGGTTCAAGGCCTACACAAAATGGAATACCGCGGCTATGATTCAGCCGGGATTGCCCTTCATCAAAAAGACAGCATCTTTCATTTAAGGACTTTGGGCAAAGTGAGCTTGCTCGAAGATGGGATGGTTGAAAAACGCCCTAAAAGCAAACTTGGAATCGCACACACTCGCTGGGCCACTCATGGCCAACCTTCAGAACAAAACGCTCACCCCCATGCATCAAGTGGAGAGGTTCACATTGTCCATAATGGAATCATAGAGAATTATCTTGAGCTCACTGAAAAATTAACCAAAGACGGTTATCAATTCCAGTCAGAAACTGATTCTGAGGTCATAGCCCATTTGCTTCATCAACATCTTCAGTCTTCTGGTGATCTGCTTGCTGCCATGCATGATGCAATCAAAGAGCTGGACGGCGCTTATGCCATAGCTGCCTTACACATCAGCGATAAAAGCAGACTCATTGTCGCGAGAAACAAAAGCCCGCTCTTAATCGGAGTTGGTTTAGAAGAAAATTTCGCTGCCTCTGATCCATTAGCCCTTTCACAGCTTACCAATGAGTTTGTCTTTCTTGAAGACGGCGATGTTGCTGAAATCACCAAGCAAAGCTACCAGATATATGATGGCAAAAATTCCCCTGTAACAAGAGATATTACTGAGATAGATATAGCTGTTAATGCTGTTACCAAAGGCGAATATTCTCATTTCATGGAAAAAGAAATATATGAACAACCAGATGCGGTTGCTAACACAATCAATGGCAAGCTTGGAGAGGATGATGTTCTAGATAATATCTTTGGTTTAGGCTCATCAGAAATTTTTACTAAAATTAAAAGAATTCAGTTTGTTGCTTGCGGTACCAGTTTGCATGCTGGCAAGGTAGGCAGATTTTGGTTTGAGCAGATAGCCAAAATCCCATGTTATGTAGACTTTGCAAGCGAATACCGCTACCGAGATCCATTGGTCGAAGAGGGCACTTTATTTGTAACTATCTCACAATCCGGTGAGACCGCAGATACCCTTGCTGCACTGAGATATGCTCAAGAAAAAGATTATTTGAGCACCCTTTCAATTTGCAATGTGCCAACCAGCTCATTGGCCAGAGAATCTGAACATGTCTTATTTACCAATGCTGGACCAGAAATTGGTGTTGCCTCCACCAAGGCATTTACGACTCAGCTTGCAGGCCTAATGCTGTTAGCCATGTCAATTGCAAAAAGTTTAGACAGAGACCAGGGGTTAAGAAAAAAACTTGCATCAGAACTAAGAGCACTGCCCGAAGTTATCAAAGAAACTTTGAAGCTTTCCGATGAAATACTTAGCATCGTTCCAAACATTGCAGACAAAGACAACGCTTTGTTTTTAGGTCGTGGAATGTTCTTCCCTATTGTTCAAGAAGGCGCATTGAAACTTAAAGAAATTTCATATATTCATGCCGAGGCATATCCAGCAGGCGAATTAAAACACGGCCCTCTTGCATTGGTTGATGATCAGATTCCCGTGGTGGCGCTTTCACCTGAAAACACATTAACTGAAAAGCTTGTTTCCAATTTAGAGGAGGTTAAAGCTAGAGGCGGAACTCTTTATGTATTTGGCGGCCCAAATTCCAAAATTAATCTTGAAAGAGGTGCCTATATTCAAATGCCTGAATGCAGCGAGTTGCTCGCCCCAATTATTTACACCATCCCTCTGCAAATTCTTGCATATCAAGTTGCCTGTCAACGTGGAACTGACCTAGATCAACCTAGGAACCTAGCCAAATCAGTTACGGTGGAGTAGTTTCAAACTACTTTAGGTTTTAACCCCACATTCTGCCGGGGTTATAAAAATCACTAAAATTTAACCCCGGCAAAAACTACCTTAAAAATTTCACCTATTTTTTTGTGTTAGCGGAAGTCATAAAGGTTTGATATGACTTGTTGCGGTCCTTTATTCGTCTTCTTTTTTATCCTTGTCTTGATACTCCTTTAATTTTTCTTGATACTCATCTTCAGAAAGTTTATGCCATCCGATACATTTACCCGTTGGACTTCTACCACAACCACATTCCATAATTATCTCCTATTCATTTAACCTTTTGGTTTAAAAACAAAGTGTAAAGATACAACAAGCAAGTAAA
>JAYNUL010000155.1:0-4332 GCA_038281125.1 Fidelibacterota bacterium
GTTTTAAATCAGTTCAAATGGATGAACTGGTTGTTTCTGTTAATAGAACCACTTCTTTGGATATAGAAATGGAGCAAACAGTCATTGAAGGTGAGGTCGTGACAGTTGAAGTCTCAAGACTAACTCAAAAGAAGGACCAAACGGGAACAATAAAAAATATTTCAAGTGAAGAGATTGACGCTTTGCCCGTTGAGAATATTGGTAATGTCATCAATATGCAGGCAGGCGTAGTAAATGGACACTTTCGTGGCGGGAGAAATACAGAAGTGACCTACATGGTTGATGGTGTTCAGGTTGATGAATCGTTTGGAGGTGGTAGTGCTGCTGTCGATATCCAGCCTGAAGCAGTGCAAGATTTAGAAGTTATTACTGGAACATTTAATGCTGAATACGGTAGAGCAATGAGCGGAGTTGTAAACATGGTGACCAGAGATGGAGGGCCTAAATTTGAAGGTTCAGTTTCAGGAGCTACATCAAGTTACTACACCAATAGTACCGATAGCAACGGGGACGAAATTTTCATAGGATTGTCTCCAAGTATTAATCGAAGCGAAGATTTAAAATTTAGTTTAGGCGGACCGATCCTTGGAGATAAGGTTACCTTTTTTACCAATCTGCGTAAACAGACCAACAGGGGCCATCTTAATGGTTTCAGAATATTTACTGTTACAGATAGTAGTGACTTTTATTCTGATAATCCTGATGAATGGGTTTCTTCAAAGTCTGGTGACAGTTCATATGTACCAATGAATACTGGAGATAATGTATCTGCATTACTAAAAATTGGGTTCAACTTTATCAAAGGGATAAGATTTTCTTTACTTAATTCATATAGTGATGATACTTGGTATTGGTATGACCACTCGATGAAGTACAATCCTGATGGTAGAGTTGGTAGCCACAAAAAAACACTTTACACAGCCTTTCAAATGAACCATATGATCACACCCAAATTCTTTTATGAATTAAAAGTAGCGCTGATGAAAAATAATACCGGGACCTATCTGTATGAGGATTCATTAGATACGCGATATGTTCACGATAAATATATGGAAAATTATGGATCTGGATTTTTTACAGGAGGGCAGCAGAAAGAGCACACCAAGCATAGGGATCTTGATCAAACTGTAAAGTTTGATCTGACTTGGCAAGCTACTCATAATCATAGTTTTAAGCTAGGGCTGATGGGTATTTCTCATGATGTTAAACACAAATGGCAGACAATAAGAAATAGATTCGACGGCCAAGATAATCTCAGCCTCTATGAGCCTGAGGTTTTTGGAGACTCAACTGTTTATGCTGATATATATAATGTGAAGCCTCGGGAGGCAGCAGCATACATTCAGGATAAAATGGAATATGAAAATATGGTGATTAACTTTGGTTTGAGATACGATTATTTTGATCCTGCAAGTTACTATCCTTCTGATAGTCGCAATCCTGCAAACCAATTGGTTCTACCCGATTCAATGATGTCAGAAGAAATTTCTGCCCCAGTCATTGATCAGGTGAGCCCACGTATTGGTTTTGCATATCAGCTAGGAAATCAGGCAGTGTTACATTTTAGTTATGGGCACTTTTTTCAAATGCCCCCTTTATACTCTATGTATCAAAATAAAAGTTTCTTAGTTGCCCCAAGTGATTATTCTACAACCATGGGCAGTGTTCTTCTTGAACCAGAGAAAACGATCACCTACGAAATTGGTTTGTGGCAAGAACTAACAAGGGGATTCAATCTAGATGTGGCATTATTCTATAGAGATATTTACAACCTTCTAAGTACAAAAATTATATCTACATATAATCAGATTGAATATGGACTCTATAGTAATAAGGATTATGGCAATGCTCGAGGTCTTGAAATCACATTGGATGCAGGTTATGGACCTTTGAAAGGTATGGTTAACTATACTCTCCAGTATACTCGAGGTAATGCTGATAATCCAACTCAGACATTTGATAGAGCAGGTAACAATATGGATCCAGTGAACCGTTTTATACCAATGAGCTGGGATCAGCGACATACACTAAATGGAACTCTCATGTTTTTGGGAGCAAAATACGGTGGCACCATGACTGCATATTATAATTCTGGATCTCCATATACCTTTTCACCCCAGAGCGAGAGTGTTTTATCAAGGATAAACCTTTATCCGAATAATGATTATAAACCTTCAACATATACAGTTGATGCTACCTTATACTATAATTTTAAATTGTTTGATCGATTCACTGGAAAGATTGATGTTACAGTCTACAACCTAATGGACCGGTTGAATGAAAATGGTGTTGATAGTCAAACCGGGCGAGCATATACAGCTGTAATAAAAGATACAGATTATGCTGGTCATCGAAGTGATTTCAATGATTATGAAGATCGTATCAAAAATCCATCCATGTTTTCAGCTCCAAGAATGGTAAAGCTCGCTGTAGGAATTAACTTTTAGTAAAATGGGAAAAGCTCTTAAAATTTTAATATTTATGCTTTTTTGTGTTCAATCTGCTTATTCGCAGGGGAAGCAATATTTAGGTCCTGAAGACCCAGCTGGTGATATCGCCGCAGAGAAAGAAGGTTACATGACTGGTAATAGGGTTTTCATTTACTTTAGAAATACCACAGAATTATCAGATTGGCCAAGGGTTAATGTATCAAAATGGCCAAATAACCCGGACGGGTTGAAAATGACAGATGGTATCGGACTTTTAATTGGAGCAAAGGTATATATTGAGGATGATGGAGATGCCGCAACGGTCGACACCATTCCTTTAACAGATCCATTAGACCTGTTTAATCCGAATAAGGAACGCCACACTCTTTACTATCTTCAGACAAGCTACAGGGAGGAAATGGACCTTGATCCAACAGGTACTGTAGAGTGGGGTTTCTACCCTGTGTTTGGGTATTTCGACGAGACTGGAGAATACCCAGCTTTGTCAAACATATCAAATTCTTGGCCTGTTAATGGATGGCCCTCAACTGGATTGGAGACAAAGTGGCCTGGAGAGTGGAACGGCCGGTTTGGCAGAGGGGTGACCTATGCAGATCAAGAATCTTATTACGTTGTGAATGATGCTCAAGATCAAGAAAATTTGGGGACTGAAGATTTTGTTAAATACTATCCTAGACCTGGTATTCACATTGGAGACCTAAAACCAGACGTTACAATTCAGCCCGGAGCTCCTTGGGGAGGTTTAGGGTTAAGAGTATCCGTAAGAGGCTTTCAGTGGAACAATCCACAAGCTCGGGATGCAATATTTTGGGAATATTCAGTTGCAAATATTTCTGATTATGATTTAAGGGATGTTGCGTTTGGTTATTGGTTGGATAATTCTATTGGTGGTGATGGAGATGATGACCTTGGATATTTTAACAAGCAAGAAGACATGGCCTATTCATGGGATATCAATGGTGTTGGCGCTGGAGGGTTACCAACTGGTGTAATGGGTTTTGCATATTTAGAAAGTCCAGGATTAGCCTACGACTACATAGACAATGACAATGATGGTTTAATAGATGAGAAACGTGATAATGAAGCAACTGCGCTAATTGGTCCTACGGATGGCATTGCGGATCTAAATGCATTTTTAGATTTTTATAAACTAAACTTAGAAGATTTAAAAGAACACTGGGATGCAGATGAGGACCAAGACTGGCAAGATGGTGAAGATTTAAATGGTGATGGAATATATCAATTATCTGAAAATTATGGTGATGATATTGGTATAGATGGAGTTGGCCCCGGTGAACTTAACTACACTGGACCAGATGCTGATGGAACGGAAGGAAACCACAAACCGGATTTTGTGGAAGGTGTTGGATGTGAACCAAATTTTAATACAACAGACGTATCTGAATCCGACATGGTCGGTCTTACTACATTTCGAATGTTTCCAATTCCAAGTCATGCACCCTCAAATGAGACAACTTGGTTTAAGAATGATGAAGCAATGTTGGGACTCATAGGGGTTGATTCCCTTGAGGAATACCTTGATAATATCTCTAACCTTGTTGAAGTATTTGCGTCAGGGCCCTTTCCTTTGTTCCAAGGTCGCGTTGAACGTATTTCTATGTCTGAACTGCATTCCTATGACCCACTAGAAGGGTTAAGCTCCTCAGATCACACAGCTCCTGCGCTTTATGAGTTAAAAAGGATTGTCCAAGTTATTTATGAAAAAGACTACAGGTTTGCCCAACCGCCCAAACTGCCTACACTCACGGCTACCGCAGGAGATGGAAAGGTAATTCTTACCTGGGATGATGTTGCGGACACAAAAACAAGAGATCCCTTTGTTGGAAACATAAACGATTTCGAAGGGTACAAAGTATATAGG
>JAYNUL010000156.1:0-4316 GCA_038281125.1 Fidelibacterota bacterium
TGATCCCATGACCGGAGAATGGACCCAGAATATTCCCGACATATTCAATCTTGGTGTCCAAAACCATATAACGGAGAAAAAAACAGAAATAGTTGAAATTGACAACAGTGTAAACACCCCTAAAATAACTGAAAAACCAGCTAAAATTGAAGAAACTACTTTCTGGATCAATAATGAAGAAAAACCATCAGGTTCACAAGAAACCGCTAAAAAAGAAAATATAACAGAAGATGATTTTATCATGATAAATGGTGTAAAATATGTGAGGGCATCATCTGATCAAAATAATTTATCTCAAATAAAGATTATAGATAATAAAATTTCAAAAAGTAAAATTCGATCAATTGCTATAAGAGATGCAACCCGTAATCACAATAAAGTCACATGGGGTGTAGCAGGTGTAGGAAGTTGCGTAACTGGAATGTTTGGTGCTGGTGCAGGCGCTGGAGTAGCGGGTTTTCCAGGCTTTTTAGTGGGAGGAATTGCTGGACTTCTCTTACCATACGATTCTATAAAAAAATATAATCCAAAATTGAATTATCCTGATGAAATCAATGGAGTTAAAGAAAAAAGACTTTACAAAGATACCTATTTAAAACAGGCTCGAACGTTAGCAAAACAATCTATGAGTAATGGACCTGTTTATGCTTTAGTAGGCGCTGGCGCAGGTTTTTTTCTGATGATAATGATGTTTTCAGGTTATTGACTTTTACCTAAACTATATAAAAGAAAATACTTCATAATCACTGGCATGAAATGAAACATTATCTACTTTCCCTCTCAATTATCATATTAGGCTGCAGCCAAAACATTGGGAATCTATCTATTGCCAGCACTCAGCCAGTGGAAATTGACAAAAGATTTCAATCAATAGGATTAATAGAGGGTAAAAGTGAGCTAGTAACGTCTAGCTCACACAAAATGGTAAATATAGATGAAGCAATTGATAATGCATTGACACTCTTCGAAGCCGACCTAATGACAGACGTCACTCTTGAACTAACAACTTCCGCAATTTTCATGACTCGAAGAAAATTAATAGTGACAGGAGAAGGTTGGAAAATAAAGGAGCAATACAAAGGCGGGTCAGTTGGTCAAAATATTATCGAATCAAATGAAAAGTATGAAGATGATTTTATCATAATCGATGGAATTAAGTACAAAAAAGAGATAGCCAATAAAAGTTCTAATGTAAAACTGGAAAATCTACCCTTTCAAGATGGAAAAAAAGTTCAAAAAGAAAAACTTAAAACAAAATTCAACCCATACACTGGTGATCCCATTTACGAATAAAATTTTTTAGATAAAAGTTCAAGTAAAGCGGAGGGGGAGGGATTCGAACCCCCGAAGGGCGTAAACCCTTGCTGGTTTTCAAGACCAGTGCATTCAGCCAGACTCTGCCACCCCTCCGATAATTAAATTTTATTTTTGTTCATATTTAACTTTTTTCTGAAACTTGTAAAAAGCATAAAAAGTTCAAAATTAGGTAATTAATCTGATTTAATATTACATTAAGCAAGGCAAACAAAAAACCCCACTAATGCGGGGTTTTTTATGTTTATGAATATAACAATTTTAATATTTCTTTTTACTTTGAAATTCACCGCCTCTGTAGATGGATTCCTCAATCAAAGAACCATCTTTATTCCAAACAGACCATGTACCATCTCTCTGCTGGTCATCTGCATAATCTCCTTCTTTCCATTTTTCACCAGTTTCATACCACCAAGTCCATTTCCCAATTCTTAATTTATTTGCATAAGGACCTTGGACTTCCATCTGTCCATTATCATAAAAAAGGGTATATATACCTTCTTCCTTACCAGACTTATGCTCTGTTTCACGTTCTTTAACACCATTTTGATCATAAAAGGTCCAATTTCCCTCTTCCTTACCATCCACCATCTTACCTTCTTTTAGTTTATTACCGTTAGAACTATAGTAAGTATGAAGGGTGTCTAAACCATCAGCAAAAAGGATTTCTTTTTCTTTGACTCCTTGGTTATCATAAAATGTCCAGACACCATCTTTTTTCCCATCCTTGTATTCTCCCTCACCCTCTAGTCTTTTCGCCTCAGCCGCCGCCGCCTCATCGGCTAATCTCTGTGCTTCCGCAGCCGCTTGTTCTTCTGCTAATTTTTTTGCTTCCGCAGCCAATTGTTCATCAGCTAATCTTTTTGCCTCTGCAGCTGCTTTTTCCTCAGCTAATCTTTTTGCTTCTTCGGCTGCTCTCTTTTCCGCAAGTTGCTTTTCCTGTGCTGCTTTTTCCTCAGCAGCTTTCTTCCTAGCTAACCTTTTTTCTTCAGCGGCTTTCTTTTCAGCTAACCTCTCTTTTTCAGCAGCTTTTTTTTCTGCTAATCTTTTCTTTTCAGCTTCCTGTTTTTCCTTATCCCTTTTGGGATCTGCTTTGGTTTTCTTAGCAACCTTATCAAACTTATCATCATAAATAAAAACTCTTTCTATTCCCTTATCATCTGTTTGAACTACTTTCCCCGTTTTATTAAGCTCCTTCATTTCTTCTTTAGAAAAGTGAAAGATCACGGTTTCATTTGAATTATTAGAACAAGAAAAGGCTATTAGAAAGAACCCTAAAATATAAATTTTGGTATTAATTATATGATTTATCATAAAAGTTGTACTCCGCACAATAGATTAAATTTAATATATTTTACAATTATAATTCATACTCCATTTCTACTCATTTTTTTAAAATATTATAAAATATTTAAATGCTTTTTCGGCTAAAGAGATCAGATTGGCTGTTCAGATAATTTTTAGATGCAAATTGTCTACTTGCAAAATCATTCACGGAAAACGGAAATGTTTTTTTTATTAGATGACCTACCTTACAATATGATTATAATAATTCACTAGCAAAAGATAGCCATAGATTCTTAGGTTTAGGTTATGTTGACTATCATTCTTTTTGATTTTCAATTGCACTAAATATTGCACTTAGATCACTTGAAAAATGATCCCTCCCTATGGTTTCAAGGAACCCGATACCTTCAAATATATTCTCAATTTTAGAATCTATTTGGGTTATATATACCTCTATATTTTTTTTCTGAAGGGTTTTTATAAGGTCTTCTAGAGCGTAGATGCCAGTTAAATCAACCATTTCAACACTCCCCATATCAATAATCAAAGTCTGATGTTTTTCTGCATTAGAATATGCTTTCAGTAAATGTTCAACAGATCCAAAAAAAACTGAACCATGTGGCTTTAAAACATTTATGGGTAGTTTTCTTACACTGGTTAAATCTTTATTTTCTTGAAATATTTTAGATTTTGAAATAGGACTCAATTCATGCTTATTAGACCATATAAATGCATGTTTTATATGATTTAGATTCCCAAATAAGGCAACCACTATGCCAATTGCTATTGCAATCATAAGATCTTCATATACCGTTACAAAAAGCACTACGATAAAAACAATGAGATCAAGCATGGGAATTTTTTTCAATACAGGAAGAATCCTGTAGTCCATTATATCAATTCCTACCTTAAATAATATGGCTGCCAAACAAGCATTTGGTATCTTCGCAACTACATCACCTAATCCAGATAAAATTGCAAATAAAACCAACCCATGAACAATTGATGCAAGAGGAGTTTGGCCTCCAAACTTAATATTTGCAACAGTACGCATGGTCGCTGTCGCTGTTGTAACACCACCCAAGATACCAGCGGCCATATTTGCCATACCTTGTCCAAATGTTTCTCGATCGCTACTATGGCGTATGCCTATCATATTATCTGCAACTTTACAACTTAAAAGGCTATCCAATACTGCTAGCGCAGCTAATGCAAATGCAGGACCAATAAATTCAATAGTGCGATTCAAATCAGGAACATATAGTGTAAATATATTGACAACTGAAGAATCATCCATTTTATCACCGATATATGGAATATTTAAATTCATTGTGTAAGCCATCATAGTACCAACAATGAGAGTGATTAATGGAGCAGGAATCTTTGATAATATTTCAATTTTTTTACTTATCTGAGGCCAAGAAAATAAAATAAATAATGAGGGAATTGAGACGTACAAAGCGTGAATATTTATATTTTGAATAGTATTATCAAGATTAAGTATGACATCATGGATATCCTTTCTCACATCAAGACCAACAAAAGCATTGACCTGGGTAATGATTACAATTACGCCGATACCACACATGAAACCAGCAACAACTGGATAGGGTGTAAAATGGATGAAACGAGAGATTCCTAAAAAAGAAATTGCGACTAGGATTAAACCACTTAGAAATATAATTGAAAAAGCTGCAACTAAATCAGGTTGGTTT
>JAYNUL010000157.1:0-4315 GCA_038281125.1 Fidelibacterota bacterium
TCTACATAAAATACACAAAGAGGATCAATTTCAGTTGAGCCGGCTAAGTCACCTCCACCAATTTTGAACAAAAAACCGTTTTTACCAAAGAACCTTTTCAAGAATGGTTTATCGACCTGTTCAACCATTTGGAAAACTCCCATGTTATAGGTAACTGGCAAGGGTTTTCCAAAATAATCTCCTTCTCCTACAATCTTCAACTCAACATTTGCATGGGCAACTCTTGAAAGCGGTATACCAAGAGAATTTAAAATATCATGAGCCAGAAGCTCTCTTTGATATGATGGATCATCTCTGTTATACCTAAAAAATATTTTTTCAAGGCCCATAAATTCTCTGTCATCATTTTCTGGAACTTCATCTAAATCTTTTCCAACTCTGGACCAGCAAGGATGGCCTTCAACAGCTGCAGGCACTCCAGAGCTGTCTATACATGAATATACTCCTTCATCTTCGTCAAATTTTTCATCAAATTTTATTGAAAAACTAAATCTTCTTGGTCTTGGATCCCAGTTACCGCTCTCATCGTTATATTCTTCTGGCCATTGCCTGCTAGTATTTCCTTTCATCTTAAAGCCAACCTTTTCAGCTGTGCTCAATGTGTTTCCAGCATCATCTAAGTATTCAAAATCTGTCTGTCTGTATACCTCACTGTGAGTCCAAGTATTCCACTCAGTTATATTTCCATTTGCATCACCCGTCGTATAATTTGCTCTTTCTGTATCCAATACAAATCTTTGCCATTCATCAATAGTCATTGTCAGACGAATTTTATGCATCTTATCAAGTGAAAATAACTCAGCTGACTCATCTTGAAAACAGTCAGCTTTAATAGTTACATCCTGAGCTTCAACAACTCCTTCTGATAATTCAAGTGAGCACTCTTGCCTTGCCGGATCTCTTTCAACCTTAACCTCAAACGAATTTCCTGTTTTTATTCCGCTACTAAATGTATAAACGCCATTTTCATTCAATGTTATAAGCTCTTCTGATTCGGCGCATTCATTAGTATCCTGGTTTTCAAAACAGCCTTTTAATTCGAAATCCATATCTCGATATTCATCCATATCATTTAGTTCAAGGCTTATAAAAAATATAGGGGATGTAACAGAAAATGATAATGGTCCTAGGCTTGCTTGGCTCTGGCCATCTGAAACCACAATAGTAAAAGCATAATTTTCGCCTAAGGCTGTTTCAGGTGCCTCTCCATTAAGAGATCCTGTTGCAGTATTAAATGTTAACCACTCTGGTTTCTCTGAAATGCTAAAAGTTAGACTATCTCCATTACTATCGAATGATGTTGGTGTGAAAGAAAGGGTTTCTCCTACCCTGATGTCTGAAATCTCTCCAGAAATTGTTGGCGGATAATTAACATCTAGCTGGGGTATATCACTGCTGCCGCCTCCACCTCCTCCACAAGAGGACAAAAGAATTATCAGTACCAGCGATTTAAGCGTGTCTTTATTCATAGCGGGGTCTTTATTTTGTATTATTTAAGCCACTTGCTCTAAGTGGCTTATAAATACAAAATGGTTATTACTTTACAGGATATATTTTTAAATCTATATCTCCAGTTAAAACATCCATTGTTCCCTGAACATAATTAATACCATCTGTAACGCTATCAACAGATTTCATATGAAAAACACTTCCGTCTCTTTTCCATACGCCCATTAAGATACCAGCTTGAAGTTGTCCATCTGGACTCATGCCTCTACCATGACCCTTCCATGTTCCAGAACCGGGAATATATGGATTTTGAGTAAAAGTATAAGATACGTATACTTTTCCATATTGCCCCACATCTGCTGCTGCACTTGATGCATTTACTGTTACTTCATTTTCACCAACAGTCATCGAGTCAATTTTAAATTTACCCATGAAATGATCGCCGTTGACCTCAAATGCATGAGCTCCAACAGATAGAACTAGTACTAAAGCAAGAATATATTTTTTCATTTTCCTCTCCCAAGAATAATTTATATGCTTACTAGATTATATAGAGCGAAAAAATATATTTGTGTTTTTAGAAAAGAAATTACTTATAAAAAATATAACTATTTTTTTATATATTAATTTTCTTCTTTGCTTTTATGTTTTATTACTTTTATTTGAACGTCGACATTATCCAGATCTTCTAATTTCTCAAGGTCTAATCCCTCAAGAACGTCCATATTTTGTAGCAAATCTAACTCTTGAATTTCTTTTAAATCAGTAACATCACTGCTTTGAATATCTGATTTAATGATCATATGTTTTTTTATAGTTTTTTCTTTTTCTGGGGTCACATAATCATCAAATAAAATTGCTCCTCCAATTAAAGACCCTAGGATTGCTGCTTGTACATATTTTTCATTCATGTTTCTCTCCCTTATAACTCATTGACAGCAAAAGATGCTTAAAGTTCATGATTGCTGCTTACCGAATGGCATTACCTTAAACTCTCTGGTGATTATATAACGAACAACAATTGCTAAAACAAGAGGTATGCTGGATGCTGTAAGATGTATAAAAATTTCATCTTTGCTTTCATCAAGCGCTGATGCAAATAGCATAAAGCAAAATATAATAAAACCTACCCAGTGAATTACCTTTGCAACGCCTGTTTTCAAATCAAAGTTTGTTTAAACTATTAATGAGCTCTTTATTTTTAAGATTTTCAACATAATCCAAGGACTTAAGATTATTTTCTAATTGATTAACATTAGATGCTCCAAGTATTACTGTGGAAACATTTTTGTTAAGCAGGCACCAAGCTATAGCAAGCCTTGTTGGTTCTAGAGCATACTCTCTGGCTATATCGATGTATGCTGAAACTTTCTTCATTCTTTCTTGACCCCTATCAGAATCAATCATGTGTTTTCTTAACCATTCATAACCTTTAAGAGATGCCCTGGAACCCTCGGGTACTCCTTCTAGATATTTTCCAGTTAATGCACCAGATGCAAGAGGCGACCATATGGTTGTTCCAATATTATATTTATCAAAAATTGGTTTATATTCAATTTCAAATCTCTCTCTGTCTAATAAGTTATATTGTGGCTGCTCCATCGTTGGTGGAGTTAAATTATTTTGTAAGGCAAATTTATATGCCTCTTCGATTTCATGAGCAGCCCATTCTGAAGTGCCCCAATACAAAATCTTTCCTTGGGTTATTAAATTATGCATAGCCCATACAGTTTCTCCTATGGGTGTATCAGGATCTGCTCTATGACAAAAATATAAATCCAAATATTCAACCTGTAATCTTTTAAGCGCCTGATTACAAGCCTCTGTTACATGCTTTCTACTTAAACCCATTTGAGTTGGAAGGGGGTTGTCATGTGCTCCAAAAAAAACCTTAGAACTAACACAATATGAATCTCTGGGTCTGTTAAGTGACTTGAGAGCTTCGCCCATAACAATTTCTGACATTCCCCTTTCATATCCTTCAGCGTTATCAAAAAAATTAACACCGGAATCTAAACAAAGACCAAACATTTTTTCAGCCAATTTTGAATCGACTTGTTTGTTAAAAGTAACCCATGAACCAAAAGAAAGCTCTGAAATTTTTAAACCAGAGTTTCCAAGTTTTCTGTATTGCATTTTTATCTCTTAAAGTTTTTTAAACAGCAATGTCATGCGGTCGCTTTCGCCAATCTCAATATATTTGTCCCTATCAATGTCTTTCAGCCTTAGGCTGGGTGGAAGGGTCCAAACTCCTCTTGGGTGATCTTTAGTATCTTTAGGATTTGCATTAATTTCTGATTTCGCAACCAACCTAAAACCATGTTTTTCTGCAGCTTTGATTGCATATTCTTCTGTTACATAGCCGCTTTTTTTCATATCTTCTATAGAGGTTCCAGGCTCGGCTCTATGTTCTACAACTCCAAAAATCCCCCCTGGTTTTAGCGCTTTATAACTATTAGAAAAAATTAAGTCCATTTGTGGGCCCAGCCAATTATGCAAATTTCTAAAAGTTATTACCGCATCTACACTTTCTGCTTCAGCTAAATTTGAGCTTAGGTTAACAATATAAACATTGTCATACATAGAATTTTCTATAACTTTCTTCTCAAAGTTAGCCCTGCTGTTTTTAAAATAAGCTCTTTTTGAGTCTCTATCAAAATGTGCGGCTATTAGAACTCCAGGATCATCTAAATAATTAGCTAAAATTTCGGTGTACCAGCCACCGCCTGGAGAGAGTTCAACAACCTTCATATATGGTTTTATTTGAAAAAAGGTCAGAGTCTCATATGGATTGCGATATTTATCTCTTTCAACATTTTTTGGGCTTCTTGCATCACTGACTATTGCTGCCTCAAGACTGTGAGAC
>JAYNUL010000158.1:0-4277 GCA_038281125.1 Fidelibacterota bacterium
CAAACCTTAGCCGATTATTTTTAGAGGATGTTGATGTTGCCTTAATACATAATCCAAATTCCATTTCCAAAGAGAGCATAAAAGACCTAGATAAATTTCTTATGGAAGGAGGAGGTGTGATTTGGTTTCAGGGAAACTATACAGAGGATCAATATGATTCTGAACTATTTTCTAAGATAGGGTTTCCTAAAATTAGTAAGTTGATAAATTCAGGCCAGGGCATGTTTTCAACAAATATTCCATTTGAGAGCCCTAATGTTTTTCAAGAGATCAGAGTTCGGGATATATTAAAAGAAATGCCAGAGGTATTTAAATATGCCAAGACCCATGTTAGCCCTAAAACAAAGATACATTTAGAACTAAACAATAATGACCCATTTCTTATGGAATTTAGTAGAGGAAGTGGATCTGTATTCTATTTTTCTAGTCTTCTTGATCTGAGGTGGAATGATTTACCTATGCGTGGGATAATTGTACCTTTACTTTTCAGATTAATTATATTATCTGGTACAGATGAAGTTAATACCTCTGCCGTACTCGTTGATGAGTTCAAATGGATCTCAATTGAGGAAAGTAAACTTCGAAATAAGTGGGAAGTTGTTTCGCCCTCTGGCCTGAGAGAGATGATTGTTCCAGAATATGATAGAGAGGGCATACTTGTTAAAAACACAGGAGAACTTGGGATTTATCAGGTGTTTTCTAATGGTGAAAAGTTCACCTCATTTCCAACCCGCTTACATTACAAAGAATATTTAAGTCCTCGTATGCAAAAAGTAGATATGGAAGCTATTTTTGGGATGGAGAATATGAGATGGATAAAGTCTCAAAGTGATGTGACAAAAACCTTTTCTGAAACAAGACATGGTAAATCACTTTGGAAATTCTTTTTAATTGCATCAATTATCTTTCTAATTGCAGAGACAATTATTGGAAGGCCTGGAAGCTCCTATGTAAATAATAAATTAAATGATTGAAAAAAAAGATATTTTAAATGAAAGGACAATTCTCATTGGTACCATAAAGCCAGGTGAGACAGATGAATTAATACATGAACACCTTAGTGAGCTTGAACTCCTTGCTGAGACAGCTGGTGCTGAAGTTATTGGTAAAATTACTCAGAGGATTTCCAAAATAAATTCTGCAACCTTTATTGGAAAAGGTAAATCAAATCAAATTATTAGTCAGGCGATAGAATTGAATGCAAAGCTTATCATATTTGATGATGAATTAAGCCCCGCACAGATAAAAAACTATCACAACTTATCAGATAAAATCAAAGTTTTGGATCGTAGCGGACTGATATTAGATATTTTTAGAAAGCACGCACGAACTAAGGAAGCAACAACACAAGTTGATCTTGCTTACCTAGAGTATTTACTTCCAAGACTCACAAGACAATGGACTCATCTAGAGCGTCAAATGGGTGGAATTGGCACTAGAGCTGGGATGGGAGAAACTCAAATTGAGGTTGACAGGAGGCTTGTTCGAGGCCGTATTACTCGACTAAAAAAAGATCTCATAAGAATTGAGAAGGAACGCCATACCCAAAGTATGCGTCGCGATTCTGAATACCGTGTTGCTTTAGTAGGGTATACCAATGCAGGAAAATCAACACTTTTTAAGGCCCTAACAGGCACGGATGTATACATACAAGACCAGTTATTTGCAACACTTGATACAACAATTAGAAAATTAAGTCTCGATTCCTCTCATACCATACTCCTTAGTGACACAGTTGGTTTTATAAGAAAATTACCCCATAATCTAGTAGCCTCTTTCAAGAGTACATTAAAAGAAGTTCTAGAAGCAGATTTGATACTTATGGTTCTAGATATTTCATCACCTCAGATTAGCGAGCACATCACTACTATATTTGATGTTTTGAAAGAAATGAGTGCAAATAAAATTCCAATTGTTAAAGTACTGAATAAGGTAGACTTAATATCTAATGGAAAATTAATACAAAAACTTCAACAATCTTTTCCTGATTCAGTTACTATTTCTGCAAAGAATCATTTAAGATTATCTGACCTCAAACAAAAAATTATAACTATGATGGAATCTAATTATGAAACAGTAGATTTAAAATTTACCTATGATGATGGGAAGACCATTGCTCAGGTTCAAGAGGGAGTAGAGGTATTAAAAAGAGAATATGAAGAAAAAATTGTAAAGCTCAGGATAAGAGGGAGTAAGTCAAGAATTAGCCAAATAATGGCCTCATTGAGCTGAAAGAACGGGTAGATTGTTTTTTTGGGATCATTCTTTGTTTATTGAATGACGGGAGCCTCTCAAATACAGCAAACTTCCTTGATTCGCAATAACGAAAAGGCCTGCTTTTTGAACCTGAAGTACAGCTCCCAATTATTGAGTATAGATCCAAAAAAATTCATAACCTACCCGTGACTCTTTCAAAAACTATGATTGAAATTATTTAGCAAATCCAATCAAAAAAACTAGTTCTTTGGGCTTTTTAATTGATTCTCTGAGTCAGCAATAATAACAGCAACTGTAGCATCTCCTGTCACATTAATGGTGGTCCTAACCATATCAAGTATCCTGTCAACACCTAGTATAAGGGCGATTCCAGCACTTGGAACACCAACTGCCTCAAGAATGATGACCAACATTACAATTCCAGCACCAGGTACTGCTGCGGTACCTATGCTAGCGAGTACTGTTGTAAGAACAATTGTCAATTGAGCTCCAACATCGAGTGACATGTTCAATGTTTGAGCAATAAATACTGCAGCCACAGCCTGGTAGAGCGCAGTCCCATCCATATTTATAGTTGCTCCCAGTGGTAATACAAAAGAAGAAACCTCCTCACTGACTCCCAGCTCTTCTTCACACCTCTCCATTGTAACTGGTAGTGTAGCTCCGCTTGAGCTTGTAGAAAATGCCAAAAGCTGTGCGGGAGCCATTCCACTAAAAAAGGTTTTATATTCCATTTGCGTCATCAGTCTCAGCAGTCCCATGTATGTGATTGCTGCATGTGCCAATAAACCAATTATTACTGCAAACATATAATATCCAAGAGCTCCGAGAAGTTCCACTATCTCATTTGGGTTATTTCCTGCAACCTTATTTATTGTTTGGGCAATTAGTGCAAACACACCATAGGGTGCCATAAGCATTATAATATCAACAAGCTTGATAACCACATCATTTAGACTTTCAAAAAAATCTTTGATTGGTTTTCCTCTGTCAGCTGGAATCTGTATCAATCCAATTCCAACAAAAATAGCCATAAATACGACTTGCAACATGTTGCGATTACTAGAAGCTGAGAAGAAGAAATTGCTAGGAATAATATCAACCAATGGTTGGAGTGGACCACGTTCCTTAACTTTTTGTACGGTCCCTGCTTTCTTTGATGCATCTTTCTCGTATGTTAGTTGCAATTTATTTTTCATCGCATCTGGAACTTTATCGCCTGGATTTAGCATGTTAACGGTTATAAGCCCTATTGTAACAGCAACCGTAGTTGTACCTATGTAAATTGCAATAGTTTTACCGCCTATTCGACTTAGTTTTTTAACATTAGATAAAGAAGCTACACCTGTGATAAGCGAAGACAATACAAGTGGCATTGCAATAAGCTTTAATAGATTAATAAAAATTGTGCCAAACGGCGCAATCCAGTTTGAGGTAACATCACCCCAACCATAATTTGCGGAGACAATGCCATATGCTAGTCCTAATAGAAGTCCAATAATGATTTGCCAATGCAATGCAATTTTTTTCATGATTGTCCTTTTTCCTTTTTTATATTTTCATAGGTCTTGTAGTATGATTCTCCTGCATCTCTCATATTGTTCACTACTCTGTTTTTTGATCCTTTTTTTGAGGATTTAATTAAACCATGCACTACGGTATCAAATAAATCCTGAATGTGAGCTAGGGTAGATCCCAATTGTTTAGAGAATGATTTACCCATTAAGGTAATTTAGGATGGTTTTAATATTTGTAGTTGGGCGTTTGCAAGAAAAATTTTCACATAGGTAGTACGTTTGCTTTCCATCCATCAAAGTATGTGTCTTTGTCCAGGGCGCTATCTTTTCAAGATCAGATGCTTTGGAAACATCCTTCAAAAGCACAACCATGTGTGGTGAATATATGCTACGAATTTTTCTTATGGCCTCTTTTGTGTCTTGATTAATTCCATCTGATACAATAACCAATTCTTTTGAGTTCATTTGGTTAAACATAAACCCCGTAAGCATAAAAGAAAATCCACTGGGTGACTGTTTTGCCTGAGAAGTAAATGCTTTTAA
>JAYNUL010000159.1:0-4268 GCA_038281125.1 Fidelibacterota bacterium
ATCATAGAACGAAGATCTAGGCTTCTGGGATACGCAATCGAAGCGCGCAAACAAAGATATCCTGAAGAGGAAGCTTTTTCTTACTTACCCTTTCTTAAATCAGGAAAACAATTCAAGTGGAATGAAGAGGCTCGTCAAAACATTATTGACTACAACCTTGACGATCTCAGTATTTAATTTGAATATTCTTGAGTTGTTTTTAGGTAATCATTTACATATAGGTTGAAGAGTAGAACAATGTATGGACTCTCCTTCGAATATAACTATCACCGATATTGTCCAAACTTATAACTATAGGGTTCTTTTTGATTGTGACTACTTCCTGTGCAAGTGGTGGATCAAGTCAAGAAATAGTTTCAACTGCAGAGCAAAGCCCTATAGTAGAAAGAGATCTGAGAATACCATTTGATAGCTTTTCAAAAAATATGAACACTCCATGGGGAGAAGCTTCTATTGAATACTCCATGACCAGTCATCGCCCAGCTTCTGGCTGGCCATCAAATGATAAGTATAAGATAGAGGATTATGGATTTCTCAGCGTCACATCAAATGCCAGGCATCCTGGAGATTCGTATAATCCTGATGAAATATCAGAGGCAGGACCTTATTCTAATAATGCTCAGTGGTTTGAGGCTAATCTTAATGGAGATGAATTTTCAGATCTAATTTACGTAGGTAACAATTGCTGTAACCGGGACTATGTTTTAGAGGATCTTATGCTGACTTTTATTAATAATGGTGAAGGACACTTCGAATTATCCTCAGATATTTTTGTGGATGATCAGTTTCCTTGCGTTAATGGAGGAAAGAGTTGGCTTTCTAACAGCGAGAGCACTCTTCATCCTTGTGGTAATCAGGCAGATTATACTAACGGAAAAATAGTAGCCGATTTCAATGGAGATGGCATGAGTGACTACTATGACACTAGTGTTTTATATCTCAGTAATGCTGAAGGAAAATTAGAAAATAAAAGTTATTCAAATTTACCAGAATTATTCTTTGAACCAAATCATGGACAGATATTTGTACATGATGCAACTTATGGAGATTTAGATGGAGATGGTGATTTAGACATTTTTGTACCTATTTCAGACTATACCAAAACTGGTTATAAGTTTGGAGGTGAAGAAGATCCATGCTCAGGTTGCTCAGAAAATATACCTTTCACAATGCTCATCAATGATGGTCAAGGAAATTTTGAAGCTAACCACTTGATTCCTCAACTTGATTATTGGGTAGAGGTAGATTACGACAATTGGGGCAATAATATTGATAACTTATGGCCTACCACAGCAACAATAGGAGATTTTGATAATGATGGCTTTGGAGATATAGCCCTTGGTTGGTTCAATCCAAGAATTGCACATCTTTACGGATTCTCAAAAAATAGCTCCGGGGTTGTCTACTTTAATGACGGTAATAATGACTGGACACAAAGACAATATGTTGAGTTACCTGAAAATTTTTTTGGAGATAATGGAAATGCTAATGACATGGAAGTTATGGATTTTAATAATGATGGTTACAATGATATTTTACTTGCTTCAACAATCCATGAACCGTATTACCATTCTAGAGTTATTCAGTTTTTTCAGAATGATCAAGGAAAAGCATTTGTAGATGTAACCACAAGCATTAGTCCAGATCATGCAAAGTTTGCTAATGGAAATCCATATTCCCAGTGGTGGGTAGGTCAAGGCAAGCTACATATCATAGACTATGACCATGATGGTGATTTAGATATTGTAGATACTAATACTAGGACTAGTGTCTTTCTAAATAATCAAACATCTTTTGATCTTTATGATAATTTTGTAGATACGGATGAAGATCAACTTCTTTGGCCTGTAGAAATTGATGGTAAATACCATTATGATTTTATTGGGTCTCACAACCAGATTTGTAATCAAGAAAGTTGTACTACAAATTTCTATCAGTTGCTTGATCCACCCTCTTCAGTATTGGTCGACGATTTTTTTCAAAAGACTCAAGGTTTCATAGATTCAATCACTCAGGCTAGTTATCTAGGAGATTATTTAAGAGAAATGCCTGATCAAAGTAATATACATTATCAAACTAACTCTTCCACTACTTCGCTAGGATATATTACTCGTAATAATAATCTATCTGTTATGACTGGACGCATTAGAGGGCTGCATAACGGCAACTATCTTGGGGTTATTTTTAATAAAAAAAATTTAAAATACGGACATATAACATCGGATGTATCTACTTACTCAAGTAGCAATACAAAGTGGTTCGGAAGAGGAGATGCAAAACTTTCTTTATTAATTCACGAAACTTTTCTTGAATTAAATATTATTGAAATTGCTAATCTAGAATTGAGCATGGGTTATATAATAAACTCTTCACACATTAATAACTTCATGGAACAGGGTAGCTCTGTTAACTTAAGCTATAAAGATAATACTTTTACGTACCATGCAAAATTTTTAAAGTTTACATACGGATTTGATTTTAATGACTTCAGTATAAATCTTTCAGGTGGTTCAAGAGATCAAGTGCAGTATCAAAGACTGGATATGAATAGCCAAGACGGTTTAGTTTTTGAATCTGATAGAACTATTTCTAATGAATATTTTTCCTTTAATATTATTAAAGATTTTCTCTATCTTCAGGCAATAAAGAACTCGGACTCGGAAATGAGATTTGTCGCTGGCATTCAGGTTAATTTTTAACCAATGATATATTTCGTAACCCTTCTAATTCTCTCGATTAGTTTATGGATTGGAAATTCAGCATTAGCTTTATTTCTAGGCATACTTTTAGCTTTAATTTCTAAACTTCCAGATGGATTCATTACACAGAAATATGGGTCTAAGATTTTGCAAACGGGTATAGTTTTTTTAGGAGGCAGCCTCAGTATCGAAACTGTCTACCAAACAAATTCAGATTATTTTGTGTGGATTTCTATTTTTGTTCTCCTCTCGTTTGCAGCTGTAGTTTTCCTGGGAAAGTTATTGGGAGTTTCAGAGAAGCTCTCTTTCCTTCTTGCCTCAGGAACAGCAGTTTGTGGAGGTACTGCTATTGCATCAGTCGCTCCTTCAATAAAGGCAAAACCTGAGGAATTAACCACAGCAATAACCATTATTTTTCTATTAAATGCTATAGCTGTTTTAGCATTTCCTCTTTCTAACGAATACTTAGAGTTAAACGATGTACAGTTTGGAGCTTGGGCAGCATTAGCAATTCACGATACAGCTTCGGTAGTAGGTGCGGCATCAAGTGTAGGAGAAGTTTCAGTTGAAGTTGCTGCTACACTAAAAGTTGCACGAACCATTTGGATAGTTCCATTGGTGATTTTTTCAGCATGGGTTTATCGGAAAAAGACTGATGTTTTTGGGTTACCAATTTTTGTAGTTTTTTTCATACTTGCAGCTATATTAAACACAATTTTTCAACCCAATGAAGTGATTGTTGATTATCTAAAACTGATAAACAGGATTTGCCTTTTGACGGGTCTTTTTTGTATTGGAACTCAGATAAGCAGAGAAAGCTTAGCTTTGCTAAAATTTAAACCCGTAACGTTATCTTTAGCAATATGGGCACTAATTATTCCTGCTTCATTATATTTAGTAACGAGTTTCTAATTAAAATTTTCTTTTTTGCTTTTCGCATTTACCCTTAGCTAGTATCTCTATTTTAGGATCTTTACCTTTCTTCTCATCTACTCTTCTTAGCCAAATGTCTCCTTTAATTCTAGCCTTACCTGTAAACCAATTTATTTCATTTGTGAGTTGATAAACATCTACTTTATATTCAGGATAGTAAGGATGCATTACTCCATTTTCAAGAAAGTGTGTAACCAAGAGACCAGTTTTTTTCTTCTCTTTCTTCCAGTCACTTTGTGTAATCCAAACAGGTGCTGGTTCAATAATATAATCCAGCAATAGCAAATCATCCGAAGATTCATCAATTGTCCAATATTGAGTAACTTCTATCCTATTTTTATCCCATGCATCTTTATTGAGGGTCTTCTTAGCTCTATTTAAAAAAAAGAGTGATTGGGTTGTGGTTACAGCAACATTTTTTGCAATTTCCACAGCCTCATTAAAATAATTCCTCCTAAAGTCTTCATAAGTAATTGAATAATTCCCCTCTAGCTCACAAAGGACTTTCCTCGGTGAATCTGAATAGACAAAACACGAAGTAATCAGAAAATATAATAATAGTAATTTTTTCATATATTCATTTATGCGGAAGAGATTATTTGTTTGATGAAATTAACTTCATCTTTGCTGTAAGGA
>JAYNUL010000160.1:0-4248 GCA_038281125.1 Fidelibacterota bacterium
ATAAATATGGGATGATATTTAATATATGGCAAAGAGAAGAAAGACCTTAAATGAACAAAAGGAGAACTAAAATGACAACAAAAGAAAAATTAGAATTATTATGGAAATACCTTGCATTGACAGCTGCAACAGTTTTGGGGTTTTTATTTATTGGGACAAATCATATTTCTTTAAATGATAAAAATAAAGAGTATATTTTTGTAGGTGATGAAGACTTTCAAAACAATCCAAAAACAATGAACGTAAAGGTAGAAAAAGAAATTATAAATGGCGATACTTTGATGAAAGTTGAAGTCAATGGTAAGGAATTAAGTTCAGAGGACTATATTACCAAAGATAATAAGGTTGAATGGAAATCTAATGATGGAAAATTAATGATAATTGATATCGATAATAATATCAATGAAGCTTCAAAAAATAGAAACACTGAAAAACTTCTTAAGAAAAAAATTATCCTAAAAGATGATAATTAGTTTCTCAATTATGCAAAAAAGACGGAGTGGTCAAAAATTGCAGGAATTAGAATTACACATAAAAGTAGTTATGTTTTTTGCACATATAACCCTCCCACTGTAAAGTCCAAACAAAGTCCATTCGCTATGAGAGTGCTATAGAACTGTGTTTTTGGTAGTTTATTTCAGGTGTTTAAATTCAGTAAAGTGTAAAAAAAAGAAAGTCCGAACAATATACCATATTTCTATTATACATAATATTAGGTATAGGTTTATGAGCTGTATTTGGTGCATCATTGGGTCACATTCAAATGAAGAAGAAAAATTCCTTAAGCGAAGTAGCGTAGAGCCCCACATACCCAGGATATATTGTTTATTTATCTATGATAAAAATTATTATGAAACTTAAATGCTTTTTCTTTGTATAATAAATTATATGAAAAAATCTTTTTTCTTTATATTCCTATCAGTATCAATGGTAGGTACTTTTTTTGTTGAAAGTATCTCTAGAGGATGTGCTTTGGAATGTTGCGAGAGAAAAGAAAACGCTTGTTGCCCATCAAAAACTAAATCTCATAATTGCCAAAACAATAATGGCTCATGCTCCGAGCAATATTTCCAACCGAAAAACATTTCAAAGCTCTGTCATAAAAATGATTTAAAAAAAGATTTGTTATTTTGCAATCCTAGTATTGTTACTTTAATTAAAATCGAAAGTAATTACTTAGTCAGTTTGACTTTTAACTTTTTAACAAAGAATACCACTACTAATACCATCCTAATTTGTTGATTTAATCCCTATTTAGTAATCAAGCCTTTTTTTTATAAAAGGGTGTAATCATAATAATAAAGGGATTAGAAATGTTTAAAAAAATTTCATATGTACTCATAGTTTATTTTTTTAGCGCGATAAGCGGTCAAACTATTGAAATTGAAAAAGCTTTAGTTAGTATAAAACAAAATGAAGTTCTTTTCAAAGTAAAGGGGTTAGTCTGTTCTTTTTGTGCACAAGGCCTAACAAAAAGTCTTTCAAAACTTGACTTCATTGATAAGAAAAAGTATAAAAAAGGAGTATATGTTGATATAGAAAATCAATATACGATTGTGTCCATTAAGGAAAATTCTGAAATAAAATTAAATTATGCTGTAAAGGCAATTATTGATGCTGGCTATGAAGTAGAAAATATTTATCATAACCCATATGGTGATAAAATAGAAATTCTTTCAAAACCTCATTTATATGGGAATGGGGGTGTAAAATGAGACCAAAGGTATTGAGTGTCATTACCCTATTTACATCCTCCGGCACCTTGATTTGTTGTGTGTTGCCCATGGTAATTGCTACCATTGCAGGAGGTGCATCGGTTAGCACATTATTAACCTTTTTCCCTTGGTTAATACCTCTTTCAATGCATAAAAAATGGATATTTATGTTATCAGGAATTTTAATTGCAATAAGTGGATATTTAACCTTCAGAAAATCAAGAGAAGTTGCGTGCGATACTAATTCTGGAGAGGAAGGATGTGAAATAACTGGAAGGTTTAATAAAAGAATGTTTTATTTATCATCATTTATTTTCTTGATTGGAGGATTTGTATCCTATTTATTAACACCCTTAATGAATCTTTTCAATTAAAAATGTATAACTATGCTAAAAAATTATGCGGATTTCTGTTGTGCATGAATTTTATTTTTACACATCCCACCACATACAAATCTGGAAAAGTATTTTGGTATATTAAAAATAATTCTATGCAAGATTTAAGATTGGGCTACAGCATTAAACATAATTGGCTTATTGGTGCTAGACATATAAAAAATTTAAATGCTTCGAATTTTATGTTCAACTCAAACTGGCTATTGAAGAGGTGGAACGAAATTGGTTCTCAAGCAAATCTATACCTTTTAAGTAACCTTGATATCAATAGGAAATTACATTTTGGTTTACAGGGTGACTGGGAAAATAGGAGATGGTACGTAGCATCAATGATTGATTACTACAATAACAAAAATTCATATGAAATGAGACTTGGGTATAGTCCTTATCTAATTGATTTTGAAGGTCTCTCTTCTTGGATAATCATTCAAAATATGAATGGAGAGTTAAGACCCATTATAAGATTTTTTAAAAATCAATATTTAGTAGAAATACGATTAAATGAAAATTTTAATTCTTACATCACTTTTATGATACATTTTTAGGAGCAAAAAATTATGTATAGTTATAAAAACCTAATCAAAATAATTGCACTGTTTACTTTAGCAACTTCACAATATTATCAAGTTGGTGACCAAGTTCAGAACTTTGGAGCTCCCATTTGTATGAATGATAATGGGAATGATATCTGGAGTTACGAGCAAAATGGTATAAATAAGGTTATATTTTTAAGTATTTTTGCTACTTGGTGAGGCGGATGTCAGGTGGAGGCTCCACAATTGGAAATTGTTAAGCAACAATTTATTAATGAAGAGGTAATCATTTTAACAGCAGGCAAGAGCTGGGGGCAACCATATAGTTGTGAAGAATGGGCAACGAGCTTTGGATTAACCATACCTGTTTTAGATGATGAAATTGATTCCTTAAGTTCTATTTTTGGAAGTGCAATACCATATAATGTTGTTATTGATGGCAATGGTCAGATAATATATTCTGCACCAGGGCATAACCTTGAGACTATAGTTAATACCATAGAGAGTGGATTATCAACTATTATTCAAGACTCTGACGATGATAATATTTTAGATAATATTGACAATTGTGTTAACATTTATAATCCAGAGCAAAATGATTATGATTATGACGATATTGGTGATGAATGTGATAGCTGCGACAACCTAAATATTTTTATAAATGGTAATGTTTATGGGGATATTGACAATGAAAATAACTTTTCAATTGACATATTTGACCTTTTAACTCTTTTGGATATCATCATTTATGATTATGATAATCTTTGTGGATATCAAATCGCTGACATAACTGGTGATGGACAGCAGAATATTCTAGATGCAATTTCTTTAATTCAAATAATAATGGCAGAGTAAAATCGTTAATTATGGACACTATTTACAATGTAAAAGGAATGACTTGTCAAGGTTGTGTTAAATCAATAAAAGAGTCCCTGATATCACATGATAAGATTGATAAAGTTTTCGTTTCTTTAGAAAATGGTACAGTAAATATTATAAGTGAGGAATCAATTAGAATCGAAGAAATAAAAAGCCTTGTCTCAGAAAAATATACTTTCTATGAAGAGAAAGTAGTTCAAAAAGAAGAAAAAACTATAAAGAAGAATAAAATTTTAGATTTATGGCCACTTTTTCTTACATTCACCTATATTGCGTTTGGAGCCTATTTTTTAAACTTTAAAAGTCCAAATACAAACAAGTTTATGTCAGACTTTATGGGTTTATTCTTTTTAATCTTCTCATTCTTCAAATTTTTGGATATCAAAGGATTCGTTTCTTCGTTCAAAAATTATGACCCTATCGCAAAAAAGTTCTCGTTTTATGGTTTTTGTTACCCTTTTTTAGAGCTAGGATTAGGGGTGATGTTTATTTTGAAATTTGAAACACAACTTGCTGCTTTGATAACAATCGTAATCTTATCTGTTACTACATACGGTGTAGCGGAATCTCTTTTATCAAAAAAAAGCATAAGGTGCGCTTGCCTAGGTTCTGTACTTAACCTCCCTATGACTGAAGCAACAATTATTGAGAACATAATAATGTTGCTTATGGGAATAAACTTTATTTTATGAACTTATATTGACCAAAAAATAAAGTCCTAACTCA
>JAYNUL010000161.1:0-4239 GCA_038281125.1 Fidelibacterota bacterium
TTTCTTGTTCGGTGAAGATTTGTGGCGGGAAATAGAAATCTCGAATGAATCTCTTATTTTGGGTCTTATAAACACTAGACACAATACCCGAAGTGAGGAAAATTAGCTTATCTGCAACAGCGCCTTGCTCAATAAGAACTGAATCTTTTTTATATTCTTCTGCCTTAGTTAATTCATTTAACAGACTTAGGTGCGAATCTTTAAGATTGGCGAATTGAGGTATTCTTTTTAGATATTCGATAGTGAAGAGGTTTCAATTATTAATAATTTTCTTTTTGTGATATGTATACGTCCATAAGTAGAATTCTACTTACGCGTATTATTAAAAAATTCAACATAGCTAATGTTAAAGAATTTAAAATTTTAAATATTTAGCTTTAAACAATTATTGTAAACTTATTTATAAATGAATTTATAATTCTGTACGCCCGGGAGGATTCGAACCCCCAACCTTCTGGTCCGTAGCCAGACACTCTATCCAGTTGAGCTACGGGCGCATAAAATATTGATACTTGAATTTATTGTTATATCAAAAATTAATGATATTCTATTTAAAATGAAGCCGAAGTATCAACTTTTATTTAAAAGAAAAAGCTACTACCTAATTTTTCTTTATAACAACGAGTGTAATATCATCATCATTCATGAGTCCAGACATCCATGAATTTCCTAGTTCAATAAGTGAATCAATTATTCCTTTTGCTGATTTATTGCCATTTTCCGCAATACAATTCTTAACAGGTTCATAATCTAACATTTCCCCTGCATGATTTACACATTCTGGTAAACCATCTGATATTAAAACGAGTACATCCTCAGATGCTAATTCAAAAGAATGCAAATCAAAGTCGGCTTTTTTCATTGAACCTAGAGGCAGTCCTGGCACAAGTATTTCATCTACCTCTCCCGTAACATGTTTGTATAGATAAGCAGGTGGCATGCCAGCAGAGGTAAACTCAAATGATCCATTTTTTAATTTAGCCATATTTAATGACATGCGAGTTGTTCCTAGATCAATTTCTTTTATTGTCCTGTTTAAACGAGTTGTAGTTGTTGCTGGTGTGTCAAAATCTGAACCATACAAACCAGCTTTTGTTATAGAGACCATCATACCAGCATTAAGTCCATGACCTGTGGCATCTCCACAAACAACATACATTGAGCCATCATTTTGAGGAAAAAAATCATAATAGTCACCGCCGACCTCTGTTGATGTTTTCATATGCATAGCAATATCATAATCTGGATGCTCTGGTGGGGATTGAGGTATTAGAGACATTTGGAAATCTCTTGCCTCTTCTAGCTCTTTTATTCTTCTCTCCTCTTCAAGTTGAGACTTTAGTTTGTGCATTCTATGTCTCATGAACACAAAAATACCTACCAGGACAAAAATTGCATAAACTGAGAATGCCCAGTAACTCAGTAAGGGATGAGGAACAAATTTGATCTTTAATTGCGTTGGATCACTCCAAAAACCATCATCATTTGAACCTTGAACTGTAAACCTGTAAATATTTCTTTTTAGATTATTATAGGATGCGAAACGTACTCCTTCAGTATAAATCCAATCTCTGTCGAAAGGTTCAAGTTTATATCTATATTTATTTTTATTTGGCTGATGGTAATTAAGTGCGACGAAATCAATAGAAAATGATTTTACTTTATGATTTATCAATACAGTGCTAGAGCCATCAATAGAAATATTGGAATTAGAGACCATAAAATTTTCTGAAAATGTTTCATTAAAATAATTCTTTTTTATTCTTGTAATGATACATGGTGGAACATATTCGTTATATTGCATGTCTTCTGGATTTACTTTTGTAATTCCAAGAGGCCCTCCAAAGTATATATTCCCATCTGGACTATCATCATAGCTATTACGGTGAAAATCAATATTTCCTATACCATCAGATAAACCATAATTAGTAAATGACGAATCAGTTTGGTTAAAAAAAGAGATTCCTTTTTTTGAACTTATCCAGAGATTATTTGCATGATCAACTACTATTCCAGTAACGTAGTTACTAGATAGACCATCTTCAACAAAATAATGTATGAATGCCTCCTCTTTTTTAGAGTATTGATTTAGTCCACCATTGGTTCCAATCCAAATCATTCCATTCTTATCCTGAGAAATGCATGTTATTTGCGAAGAAGAAATACCATTTGGATAATCAGGGTCGAAAACATACCCTTCGATTTCAAAATTTTGTCCATTGATAATATTTGAAAGTAGCTCGGATGGAATCCTATATAAGCCATCCATTTCTGTTCCAAGCCATATATCACCATCTTCGTCTTGTGTTATAACCCTTGCTATGAGATCGGAACTGAAATTGGTTACATTATTTGAGCTAGTATCAATAATCACAACTCCAGAACCCGTAGCAACCCATATCTTATCATCAACTGGAAGTATATCGTGTATAAGGTTGTCTGATAATCTTCTTGGTTCGGGTAAACTATCTGATTTTGAGAACCTTATAACATTATCCGTCATTGTATTTATTTTTAAAACACCTTGGTCACTAGCAACCCACAGATTTTCATCATTAACAATTTCCAGATCAATAATATAGTTGACACCTAGAAAAGATTTTTCATAGTCATACTCCCTAATGCCATCTGAAGATAACATTTCAAGTCCAAAACCAGTTGCTACCCATATCATTCCATCAGTCATCGTTGTAATCGAATAAATCTTATCACTTTTTAATCCCCATTCATTCTCCTGATCGTATCTATGATGGGTAAACTTTGATTTAACATAAGAAAGAAAGCTTATTCCATTCTGCCCTGTCCCAATCCAAACATGACCGGCTCTGTCTTCAATGAAGTCAGTGATATTATTATCAGCAATTGATTTTTTATCGATAGGATCATGCTCAAAATGGTTTGCAGGAGGCGGACCGTTCGATTCTGAACTAAAATCAACAGGTAAACAGTTTATTCCAGGCTCAGTTGCGGTCGTATACCAGAGTCTACCAGACCGGGTCGCAACCATTAGTTCAGAAATATCATTTTCCACAATGCTATCTGCATATGGAGTTGTTTGAATATTAAAAAACTTGTCTTCAGAGGGAATATAACGTGATATTCCATTATCAGTTGCAATCCACAACATATTCCTGGATTTATCCCAAGCAAGATCCTTTATGTAGTTCGATACAATAGAAGATTTAGAATTAGACCTTCTGTATAGTTTGTAATTACTATTTGGACCATTAGTGACCCTGACAAGTCCATCTGAAGATCCAACCCATATTTCATTTTTATGACCATTTGCAATTGAATTTATCATCCCTATTTCCAAAGGATATCTAATTATACTACTAAGGTCTGGGTCGTAGCTAAATAAGCCACTCTCAGATCCAAGCCATATCGTATTTGAACGGTCCTTAAACAATACTGTTATTTTCAAACTATCTAACTTTGAATTACTATTACAATTCATGCACAAAGTTCTCTGGGTTGTAGCAGTGTATTTATATATCCTACCTGTTTCTGATAGTTTTATCCATACATTCCCATATAAATCATGAACAATAGTTTCAGGATCTTCAAGAATATTCCCATTCAAGTCCTTTTTATTTATTGGTCTAGAAAAAGTCCTAGTTTCAGGGTCAAAAGTACTGACCCCAAGCTCTGTTCCAACCCAGATTTTTCCATTTTTGTCCTCAGCGATGGTAGAAACCTTGTTACCCAAAATGGAATTATTATCAAATAAGTTCATATGATAATTATTGAACTCATATCCGTCATATACATCCAATCCATTCTCAGTACCAAGATATATCAGCCCATTAATATCCTCATAAATTACCTTCACGGTGCTTTCTGCAAGACCATCTTTAACAGATATGTTTCTAAAAGAAAAGTCTGATTGCCCATACGCAAATGCAAACAAAGAAAAAGCAATAAGTATTTTTTTTAAGTTCAAAGGCTTGGTCATATTATCTATTGCAATATATGAATCACTTAATAAGTCATAATTTTATCAAGTGCCTGCTAATACTATTTGAACCAGTGCTATTATATCAAGAACATTTACATCACCATCTTCTCTGATATCACTTATTTCATGCCCGCACCCATCCTCTATACCCTCAAGAACTATGTCAGTGAGGCTCAGAACATCAAATATATCAATAGTTGCCCCACCTTCAAGTGGGCTTAGTGTCCCATCAATATTACCAGGAATAAAAATATCAAGGTTATTACATGGGTCACAAGCCC
>JAYNUL010000162.1:0-4235 GCA_038281125.1 Fidelibacterota bacterium
TGAAATAAACTTTTTCCCATATACTTCCATGAAATCTTTACCTAATGGCAGGTCTTTAGGAAGAACCATAATTCCCTCATGCTCATCAGAAATATTTAATTCACGTTCTGAACAAATCATTCCATTAGACTCAACTCCCCGAATATTAGCCTTTTTAATTTTTAGGTTCCCAGGGAGAATTGAGCCAACAGTGGCGAATGGGATCAATTGTCCCGAACCAACATTTGGTGCACCACAAATTACTTGATGAGTCTTCTGCCCATCATTAACTATGCAGATTTTTAATTTATCTGCATCAGGGTGTTTTTCAGTACTCTCAACTTTCCCAATGATAACACCAGGCAATAATAATGGTACACTATTCAACTCAGCTTCTAATCCTGAGCTTGATAGCATATCTGCCAATTCATTTGGGCTTTCTTTAATCTCTAGAAATTCCCTAAGCCAATCTATTGAAACGATCATATAAATTGTTCTAAAACTCTTATATCACCACTATAAAAGTTTCTGATATCATCAATTTCATGTTTCAACATTGCAATTCTCTCTACTCCCATACCAAAAGCATAACCATGCCATTTTTCTGGGTCATAGCCAACGTTCGTAAATACAGCTGGATCAACCATACCACATCCTAATATTTCCATCCATTGGTTCCTTTTTTCATCCCAGATATCCACCTCAGCACTTGGTTCTGTGAATGGAAAATATGATGGCCTAAACCTCATCTTCTTTTTTGAGCCAAACATCTGTTTTACAAAATACTCCAAGCATCCTTTTAATTCGGCAAATGATACTTTTTCATTGATGTATATACCTTCCACCTGGTGGAAGAGGCAGTAGCTTTTGTATCCTATGGCTTCGTTCCTATATACCCTTCCTGGAACTATGAATTTTAAAGGCGGATCCTGCTCCTCCATGAGATGGATTTGCACATTTGATGTATGCGTTCTCAAAACCGTTTCGGGGTTGATAAAAAACGTATCCTGCATATCTCTGGCTGGATGATGTTCAGGAATGTTTAATGCAGTAAAGTTATGGTAATCATCATCAACCTCTGGTCCGTAGGCTATATGAAATCCAATGGATCGATATATTTCCTTAATTTCCCCAAGTGTCTGCTCTAAAATGTGTAAGGACCCTATCCTGTTTTTCCGACCTGGCAGACTAAGATCTATGCTTTGATCTTCACTTGTTTGCTTATTAAAACGGACTTGTTTTAGTTTATCATCGAAAAGTTGGGAGAGTTCATTTTTGAGTTGATTAAGTTTCTGTCCAAGTAATGGACGCTCTTCATTATTTGCTCTACCAAGCTGAGAGAATAGCTGAGCAACCTGCCCCTTCCTACCAATGTACTTTGAACGAATTGCGTCAATTTCAAGTGGGTTGGTGGGGAAAGACTCGATATCGGCCAGGAAAGAATTCCTGACCGAATCGATTTGTTCAAGAATTGACATTCTCCAGTTATTTAACTGATGATGTCAATGCAGTAAAGGCCGTAGGATCATTTACTGCCATGTCGGCTAGAATCTTACGATCCAAATCAATACCACTGGTCTTGAGACCATTGATAAATGCTGAATATGTTGTACCATTAAGCCGACACGCTGCATTAATTCTAGTGATCCAGAGCCTACGAAATTGTCTCTTTCGCTGACGCCTATCGCGGTAGGCGTAAAGCCCCGCTTTTGTCACTGCATCTTTTGCAGATTTAAATGTGCGGCTCCGGGCACCATAATAGCCTTTGGCCTGCTTGACGATTTTCCGATGACGACGATGTCGTGGTACGGAACTATTTGCTCTTGGCATATATATCGCCTCCGATTAATTAAATACCCAACATTGCTTTCACGAGTTTTCTATCCGCACTGGAGACAATTCCAGATTGTCTCATTTTGCGTTTAGCTTTATTCGATCTGCGTATGAGCATATGTCTATGGTTTGCTTTGTTTCGCTTAATTCTGCCAGAACCTGTTACCTTGAACCGCTTTGCAGCTCCGCGTCTTGTTTTCATTTTAGGCATCTAGCACTCCTATTTTGCATTAAGGATCATTGACATGCGGCGACCCTCTAAAGGAATATCCTTTTCAACTTCCGCCACATCTGACAATTCTTCTAAAACTTTTTCCATTACTATTTTACCAAGATCAACTCTTGCCATTTCACGTCCACGAAACATAAGGGTAACTTTTAATTTTGCTCCATCCAGTAAGAATTTCCTTCCGTGATTCAGTTTGGTCATTAAATCATGATCATCTATTCTAGGTCTCAGTCTTATTTCCTTGACCTTTATGACATGTTGCTTTTTCTTACTTAACTGCTGCTTCTTTTTTTCTTCATACTTTAACTTTCCGTAGTCAAGTATTTTACATACTGGCGGTTTAGTATTGGGACCAACCTCAATGAGGTCCAGACCAACTTCTCTGGCTTTTTCTAATGCAACTTCAATGGAAACGACGCCTAATTGTTCACCATCCTCCGAAATCAATCGTACTTCACTTGAAGTAATCTCTTCATTCAGTCTCTGTCGCTGTTTCTTTCCTATGAGCTAATCTCCTATTTTTAATTTCTTCAATTAATTTTTGTTTAAATACATCTAAATCTTCCACACCCAAATCACCTTCAAATCTTTTTCTTATTGAAACAGTACCATCAAAAGACTCTTTTTCACCAACGATAAGCATATAATTTATCTTTTCTAATTCTGCCTGCCTTATCTTAGAGCCAATCTTGTCTGCTCGGTCATTTAATTTAACTCTTAATCCATCAGCTTTTAAAGAGTTAACTACTAATTTTGCATAATCGGTAAACTTATCAGAAAGTGGTAAAACAACAGCCTGCACTGGCGCAAGCCAAAGAGGGAAATCTCCTCCAAAATGTTCAATAAGAAACCCAATGAATCTTTCGTGAGTCCCTAATGGCGCCCTGTGGATACATAGAGGTGTTTTACTTTCACCATCTTCATCAACGTAATTTAGATTAAACTTTGAAGGAACTGCAAAATCAACTTGATTCGTGGCAAGAGTAAATTCTTTACCGATAGCACTCCAAACTTGAACATCTATTTTTGGCCCATAGAAAGCTGCCTCCCCAGGAACCTCCTCAAAATCAAATCCTCCTTCAATTAAGGCCTCTCTTACCCACTTTTCTGTCTCCAACCATAATTCTGGTTCATCAACGTATTTTTTTCCAAGCTCTTCCGCACTGTGCAGACTCAGCCTCATAGAATACCTCTCAATACCAAAAATTTCAAAATATTTTAAATACATATTACATACTTTTAAAAATTCATTTTTAAACTGATCTTTGGTGCAGTAAATATGGGCATCATTCATTTGCAGACTTCTAACTCTCATGAGCCCAAATAGCTGTCCTGACTTTTCATATCTGTAGCATGTCCCGTATTCGGCCAATCTAACCGGTAAATCTCTGTAACTTTTTGGCAATGCAGCATAAATCTTATGGTGATGGGGACAATTCATTGGCTTAACGTAATATTCTGTACCATCGACATCCATCGCTGGATACATTGACTCTTTGTAATGATCAAGATGGCCGGACTTTTCATATAAAGCACCTTTTGTAAGATGGGGTGTCCTAACCAGGTCATAACCACCATTTTTTTCATATTCTTTAGCTAAATTTTCAAGCTCTTCAACGATTACTGCTCCATTTGGCAACCACAGTGGCAATCCAGGTCCCACTTCGTCATCAAAGGTAAATAATTTTAATTCTTTTCCTAGTTTTCTATGATCTCTCTTTTTTGCTTCTTCGATATTATGAAGGTGGGTTTTAAGAGCATCCTTAGTAGAAAATACAGTACCATAGATTCTTTGCAGCATCTTATTTTTCTCATCTCCCTTCCAATATGCTCCAGAGGTAGATAATAGTTTAAAATGTTTTATCTTCGAGGTATTTGAAACGTGTGGCCCTCTACATAGATCAGTAAAACTCGATTGTTTATACATGGTAATTGTATCATCCGGGTTGATCTGCTCGATTATTTCTACCTTATAAGATTCGCCAAGCTTGCTAAATATATCTACAGCCTCACCCGTAGAGACCTCATGCCTCACGATTTCCTGTTTTAATTTTGCAAGCTCTTTCATTTTGTTTTCAATTTTTTCTAATATTTCATCTGAGAAAGACTGGTCTAAATCAAAATCATAGTAAAATCCATTTTCTATGGTGGGGCCAATGGTAATTTTTACATCTGGAAATAATTCTTTAACTGC
>JAYNUL010000163.1:0-4211 GCA_038281125.1 Fidelibacterota bacterium
AAGAGACACCGGGACTTGGAGGGGAGGTTGAAAAACCATGGTTCCAAAATAATTTTATAGGAAAAAGATTTGTTGATGAAAATGGCAACTTAGTTGGAATAAAAGTAGTTAAGGGTAAGGCAGATCCGGATAGTCAGTATGAAGTCGATGGTATTTCAGGAGCGACAATTACAAGCAAGGGTCTAGAATATTTTTTAGTTGATGATTTAAAAAAGTATGAACCCTTTTTTCAAAAGGTAAGGAGGGGAGAAGCCTAATGGCCCTGCTAGACAATAAGTCAAAAGAAGCACTAACGGATCCGTTGATGAAAAACAATCCAATCAGTCTTCAGGTATTAGGTATTTGTTCAGCCCTTGCTGTTACAGTTCAGTTAAATACTGCAGTGGTAATGACGCTTGCTGTAGTATCAGTCTTATCGATATCTAATACGGTGATCTCTGTTCTTCGTAAAATGATACCTGGAAAAGTTAGAATTATTGTGCAGCTATCTGTGATCGCAAGTCTTGTGATCCTTACTGATCAAATTTTGCAGGCATACATGTACGATATTAGTAAGCAACTATCTGTTTTTGTTGCCTTGATCATAACTAATTGTATCGTTATGGGTAGAGCTGAAGCATTTGCAATGCAAAATACTCCAGGTAAGTCCTTCCTTGACGGTTTAGGTAATGGTCTCGGGTATGGAGGAATATTAATTTCTGTTGCATTTTTTAGAGAGCTACTTGGTTCTGGCACTGTATATGGTTTGCCAGTAGTTCCCGAATCCTTTTATGCAGCAGGTTATCAGAACATGGGGCTCATGGTGCTTTCTCCAGGAGCATTTATTATACTAGGATTGATTGTTTGGGCACAAAGAATCTTTAGCGGTGTTGAAGAGGAGTAGCTGATTTTGGAACATTACATTAGCATACTAACTAAAGCAATTTTCATTGAAAACATTCTTCTTGCATATTTTCTTGGTATGTGTTCTTTCCTCGCAATATCAAAAAAAGTTGACACATCTATTGGATTGGGGTTTGCTGTTATTTTTGTTTTGACAATTACTGCTCCTGCAAATTGGATTATTCATAACTTTTTACTTAAAGATGGGGCACTGGTGTGGCTTAACCCTGAATATGGAGTTAATGGATCTAAGCCAATCGATCTCAGCTTCTTAAACAGCATTATTTTTATAGCTGTCATTGCTGCAATGGTTCAGCTAGTTGAAATGACATTAGACCGTTTTGCACCCAAACTCTATATTAGTCTTGGAATATTTTTACCACTAATAGCCGTGAACTGCGCAATCTTGGGTGGCTCTATGTTTCTTGTAGAAAGAGAATACACATTTTTAGAGTCAACCGTTTATGGATTTGGTTCTGGGATTGGGTTTTTTATGGCTATTGCATCAATGGCGGCTATCAGGCACAGGATTAGATATTCAAATGTACCCTCTGAGTTAAGGGGAGTAGGTATAACTATGTTATTAACTGGATTAGTTTCAATGGCCTTCATGGCATTTTCAGGAATTGACTTATGATAGAACAAATATTTTTAAGTGTAGCAGTGTTTTCAGGGTTAGTGCTCATGTTAGTGCTCATTTTGAACTTTGCTGAGAGTAAACTACTTCCTCAAGGAGATGTCACCATTGAGATAAATGGTGATTCAGAAAAAAATATCACTACACGGCCAGGAAGTACCCTATTAAGTGTGCTTGCAGGACAATCAGTTTTTCTACCATCTGCATGTGGTGGTGGTGGTACTTGTGCAATGTGTGAATGCCAGGTTATGGAGGGAGGTGGAGAAATACTCCCTACAGAGACTGGCCATATTAGTAGGTCAAAGGCTAAAGAGAACTGGAGGCTTGCCTGCCAAGTAAAAATCAAAGATAATATGAAGATTCAAGTACCTGATGAAATCTTTAGTATTCAAAAATGGGAAGCTACTGTTGAATCAAATAATAATGTTGCTACCTTTATCAAGGAGCTAGTTTTAAATCTTCCAGAGGGTGAGAACTTGAAATTTCAAGCAGGTGGTTATATCCAAATTGATATCCCTGAATATCATAACCTTTCCTTCAGTGACTTTGAAATAGAGAATGAATATCACCCTGACTGGGATCAATACAAAATCTGGGATCTAGTAGCTAATAATGATGAACCCGTTTTTAGAGCATATTCTATGGCAAATCATCCTGCTGAAGGAAACAGGGTAATGTTAAATGTAAGGATTGCGACTCCACCACCAGCTTTATGGAACGAAGCACCTCCTGGTCTAGCTTCCTCTTATATATTTAACCTTAAGCCTGGTGACAAGGTTACAATTTCAGGACCCTATGGGGAGTTTTTCATAAAGGATACAGAAAGAGAAATGGTCTACATAGGTGGAGGTGCTGGGATGGCACCAATGAGATCTCACCTTTTTCATTTATTTCAAACACTCAAAACCGGACGAAAAGTTTCATTTTGGTATGGTGCTCGATCAGTCCGTGAAATGTTTTACGATGAGCATTTCAAAGAGATTGAAAACAAGTTTCCTAATTTCAGCTACAATGTCGCCCTATCTGAGCCCATGGAAGAAGACAACTGGTCAGGGCATACTGGTTTTATCCATCAGGTTCTTCACGATGAGTACCTAAAAAACCATGAAGACCCAACAGAAATTGAATATTATATGTGTGGGCCGCCACCTATGATCAATGCCTGTGATGGAATGTTGGATAGTCTAGGTGTCGATAAAGAAATGATTGCCTACGATAGTTTTGGCTAGAAATTATTCTCATTCGAATCTCTTAAAAGCCCAACTTATGTTGGGCTTTTTATTACTCTTTAATAGATGTGCGAATATTGAAAACCAATATGTTATTAGTGGGAACACTATGGGCACAACTTATCTAGTTAAAATAATTACATCAGGTAATGACTATGAGATGGAATCAATTGAAAAAAGTATTGATTCATTATTGATTCAATTGAATAAACAAATGTCCACCTGGGATCCAGAAAGTGAAATCTCTCAGTTTAATAATTGGAACTCACAAGTGCCATTTGCTGTATCGGATGATTTTTTAAATGTAGTGAAAAAATCAATTATGATTTCTGAAGATACTGGGGGCTTATTTGATCCTACTGTATTTGATTTGATGAGCTTGTGGGGGTTTGGACCAAATCCAAGATCTGGTTTTCCTGATATCGAAGATGTACATCGTGTTTTAGAGCATACCGGAATTAGGCAATTTGATATTACAGATAGTGTACTGGTAAAAAATAATAAGTTATGCAAATTAGATTTGAATGCTATAGCAAAGGGCTATGGCGTAGATAAAATTTTTAACCTCTTAGACCAAAAGGGCTTTAGTAGTATTTTCGTAGAAATTGGTGGTGAAGTAAAATGTTCTGGAAAAAACATAAAAAATAAAAACTGGTCAATTGGGATAGAGGATCCAAGTGCCGATGGAAATTATCAAAAGAAGATAAGTGCTATAATATCGGTTGCAAATGGTGCAATAGCCACATCTGGTAATTATCGCAATATTGTAGATCTGGATGGAGAAATTCTAGGCCACACTATCAATCCTCAAACTGGTTTTCCAATTCAGACTGATGTTCTTTCTGTGAGCGTATTATCAAATTCATGCATGGAGTCAGATGCTTGGGCAACAGCTCTAATGGCAATGAATCATCAAACTGGATTTGCTATTGTAGAAAGCCAAACTAATATTGATGCGGTATGGATACTTATTGATAATTATGATGGAAAGCGGTATTTCTCAAAGTCTGGAGATATCGATATAAAAAAGATGATTTATACACTTAGATAGAAGCAGATTCTATATTTGAATTATCGCACTTATTTGTGTCCCCGCCGCAAATAGAACACTCTCCATTTGGATTTAAGCCGCCGCAAGAACCAGACAATGGCTTCCTGTCAAAAATAACACCTACCGACATAGCCATTATTGCTAAGGACAAAATTATAATTCCCAGTATGATTTCCATTATTAAAAGTTAACAACAAACTCATATCCTTCAATCATACAATATATTTCATGTTTTCATGTTTTGTGAGAAAGAATGTAATTTATGGGACATTACATCGGATAATATTATGGTTTTTAATCGACTAACTTTTCTTGTGCTGTTTTTCTTACCTTCACTGGTCCTATCTGCAGACAGCGCACATGGTTCAATACCGCATCTAAATGGGGAAGGATTAGCAATATTTTGGGTGAT
>JAYNUL010000164.1:0-4180 GCA_038281125.1 Fidelibacterota bacterium
TTTTAATTACAATCTCTCTTGAGTTTATTGCATGGAATCAAACAATTGTATCAGGGAATGAGTACACACTTTTTGGTTCTGCGCCGGTTCTATTTGGGATTACGCTGCAAGTACATCACAAACTTATGATCATAGTGCCAATTGCAATTATTGCCTGGCTATCAGCCACATTTCTAACTGAACCTGAGCCAACAGAACATTTAGAGACATTCTACAAACGTGTCCAGCCAGGCGGTTGGTGGGGACCTGTTACTAAAGATTTTGATCATACTATCCAGCCAGTCAGCAAAGGGATTTTGATCCAGTGGGTTGCTGGAATAATGATGATATATGGTTTTACTTTTGGATTAGGAAACTTTATTTTTAATCAATATAGCAATTCCGTATTATTGTTTGGCTGTGCATTTGTAGGCTCATATCTTATCTGGAATAGAAGTATTTCTAAACTGAACTAAAAATGTCAGAGCCTCGGCGAATATACTCTATTGATATCTTCAGGGGCATGACCATCGCTCTGATGATCATCGTTAATAATCCTGGATCCTGGGGCAATGTCTACCCACCTCTTTTACACGCTAAATGGCATGGATGTACACCCACCGATCTTGTATTTCCATTTTTTTTATTTCTAGTGGGCGCGTCAATGAGATTTGCATTTGTAAAGTGGCACTATTATCCTTCGATCGAATTTTATAAACATGTATTTTGGAGAACTTTTTCCATATTCATAGCCGGGATTCTACTAAATGCATATCCATTTATACGTCAAGACTGGGACTGGTCTACTTTTAGAATTCTTGGTGTTTTGCAAAGAATCGCCCTGGCATATGGAATAAGCGCATGCTTGATTATTAGATATGACTTTAAACAAATGGTTAAAATACTTACAGGATTGCTTATTTTTTATTGGGGTCTATTATGGATTGGTGGCACAGGGGATCCCTATGGATTGGAAACAAATATTGTAAGAAAATTTGATATGCTATTGTTGGGAGAGAAACATCTATACTCAGGCTTTGGAGTGTATTTTGACCCTGAGGGACTTCTAAGCACTATTCCATCTGTGGGTACAGTTATCATTGGGTATTTAATGGGCGGTATGCTCCACACGACAAAAAATTATAACGATTGTGCTAGAAGAATGGCAATTTTTGGAATACTAATTTCACTATTAGGTTTCTTATGGAGCTTCATTCTACCAATCAACAAGGCACTATGGACTAGCTCTTATGTATTATTCACGGGAGGCATTGCTAGCATCATTTTGGCAGGTCTCACTTATGCAATCGATATCAAAAAATGGAAAAGTGTCTTTTGGGTTTTTGAGGTCTTTGGAACTAATTCTATTTTTCTTTTCATGCTATCGGGTCTTTGGACAAAAACAATTTTAAAAATCAACTTTGATCTAAATGGCTCCAGTGTTAACGCATATCACTATCTATATAAAACTATTTTTGTGCCCATTGGAGGTGATCTAAATGGCTCCCTGCTGTTTGCATTTTCTCATTTAATCGGTTTCTGGCTAGTATTACTATGGATGTACAAAAATGAAATAAAGATAAAATTATGATTCCATTAATAAAAAGTATCTTAATGACTTTAATTATCGGCTCCCTATTTGGCGATCGACCTTACGTAGTTGTGCTTGGTATAGCTCAAGATGGTGGCGCCCCTCATGCCGGTTGCGAAAAGAGTTGTTGTATTGAGCTGTGGGATTCTGGTAAAAAAGAAAAAGTATCTTCGATTGGTATTGTAAATCCATTAACAAAACAAAGTTGGCTGTTTGATGCTACACCAGATTTTCCTAGTCAGTATAGAATTCTTACTGAAAAACACAATACTGAATTAGTTGGTATTTTTCTTACCCATGCTCACATGGGCCATTATACAGGCTTACTTCATTTAGGAAGGGAGGTAATGGGAAAGAAAAATGTTCCTGTGTATGTAATGTCAAGAATGAAAAGGTTTTTGGAGACTAATGGCCCATGGAATCAACTAGTTACCTTGAAAAATATCAATCTAAAACTGATTGAAAATAACAAGGATATCAAAATTGGTGAGCAATTATTTATTGAGCCATTTTTAGTACCACATCGAGATGAATACTCTGAAACTGTTGGCTACCGTATCATTGGCAAGGAAAAATCTCTTGCCTTCATTCCAGATATTGATAAATGGGAAAAATGGCATGGGAGTATTTTTCAGTTAGCTTTAAATACAGATATTTTACTTTTGGATGGGACTTTTTACTCTCAGAATGAAATCCCTCATCGAAATATGGCTGAAATACCCCACCCTTTTATTATTGAATCAATGGAAACATTATCTGAATTAAATTCGGAAAATAGAAGCAAGATTCATTTTATACATTTTAATCATTCCAACCCTGCCATAAAAGACAACAGTCCCGCCTACCATACGATTAAATCAAAAAGATTCAACCTAGCCAGAGAGGGTGATAGATTTAACCTATGAAATCAGTGTTCATAACCGGTGCCTCATCAGGAATTGGAAAGGAGCTTTCTCTTGCCTACGCGAAACTTGGATGGTGTGTAGGAATATCAGCTAGAAGGTTGCAATTACTTGAGGAAGTTTCAGAACAGGCTAAGGATTTGAGTGGTCAAATTTTTACATATCAACTAGATGTGCAGGATGCAGAGCAATGTAAAGTAATTGCAGAAAAGTTTATAGAACAGGCCAATGGAATTAGTTGTGCAATTGCAAATGCTGGAATAGGTGGCGATGATGGGCTTTTTAGTGGCACGAGTTCGCAGATTAATAATGTATTAAATACGAATGTACTTGGAGTCACAAATTCATTAATGCCATTCATCCCTAAAATGAAAGAACAAAAGAATGGAACGTTGGTATGTATAAGCTCAGTTGCTAGTTACGTTCCGCTGCCATTCCATGGCGGTTATGCAAGCTCAAAGATAGCAATTAGAATGATTTTTGATTCATGGAGACCTTCGCTACAAAAATATTCCATTAAAACTGTTTCTATATGCCCAGGTTTCATTGATACGCCTATTGTAAAGGGTCCCGCAAGAAACTTCCCCATGGTTTCAGCAGATAAAGCAGCAAAAAAATTCATTAGAATTATCAGAAGTGGAAAGAACACGTATGTTTACCCTCGCTACTATTTGTTACTTATTTTTCTTGTTCGTGTTCTGCCAGAACGGATTTTTAATTTTATTATGAAAAAAATGTTCCATAGACCAATTAATTAAAATTGAATAAATTCATATTATGAAAGAAAAAACAATTTCATTTGATGATACAGGAATTCTTGTAATTAGTGACAGACTGGCTAACTTTTTTGTAATAATCTTGGGCTCATTACTCATTGGATTATTAGCACAATTTTCAATACCCGTACCATTTAGTCCAGTTCCGATTACCGGTCAAACGATTGGCGTGGTGCTGGTTGGAGGAATTTTAGGAGCAAAGAAAGGATCGTTATCAATTTTATGCTATATTTTTGAGGGTGCAATAGGCATTCCCGTCTTTGCAGGGATGAAATCCGGAATACACATTCTTATAGGCCCAACTGCCGGATATCTTTGGGCATTTATAATTGCAGCCTATATTACAGGACTTTTAACTGAAAGAGGCTATACAAGAAAACCACTGGGCAGTTTCTTATCATGCTTTACTGCAACAACATTGATCTTGGTTGTTGGTGCTCTTTACCTTGCAATCTTTAGTGGTTTGAATGATGCTTTGATAATGGGATTTTATCCATTTCTTGTAGGTGACGTAGTAAAATCTTCAATCTGTGCAGTTCTGCTAACTACTTTCAGAAAGTTTTAATATACTGAATCTGACTTTTTTGCCATCATTATACATTGTTCAGTTACTCCACCTTTATCATGTGAAGTGAACGTTACCACAACCTTGCACCAACCTACAATCATGTCTGGATGATGGTTAGTTTTTTCTGCCTCAACAGCTAGGCGGTTGATAAAGTTTATACTATCCATGTAAGAAGTAAACGAATAGGTCTTACTAATTGATTTATTGTTAAACGCCCATCCATCTATCTTTCCCAGCTCTTCATTCATATTTTTTTTTTCGATTAAGCTCATAGTATTTGTGTTTGACCTCTATTTATTTTTGTTAATTCAATTCGTACCCAAAAAATTGCTATCGAAAAAGAAATAAATGCAGCAATCATCAT
>JAYNUL010000165.1:0-4180 GCA_038281125.1 Fidelibacterota bacterium
CGTCTGCAGTTGATTGTTAGTCGGAATCAAGTTGGTCTATTAAATATACGCCTTTGAAATTTTATGTCAACACTTTTTTTAAAAAAGTTTTTAAATTAATCGATGTTTATAATGCTGCCAGGAGTAACAGAGGTGAAATCAAGATTTTTATACCTCTTTACAGCTTCTTGAAGTCTTATTTTTGGCTCAATAGTGTCTTCATCAGTTAGCACAAAAGTAGCCCAATGCATTCCAAAAGCTTTTTTTGCTCCAAGGTCTATCATTATTTGAACAGCCTCCTCTGGATTTACATGACTTTCAGACATAAACCACTCAGGATCATATGCACCAATTGGTATAAAAGCATATTTTGGTGAGCCAAGTTTTTTCTTAGTGTCAACAAAATCATTGGAATAACCTGTATCACCAGCATGGTAAAGAGCATAATCTTTAAATTTTATGTACCAACCACCCCAAAGGCTTTTATTTCTATCAAATAAAGATCTTTTGGACCAATGTTGTACCGGTGTGAATGTAAATTCAATATTTTGTTTTTTGAATGTTTCCCACCATTGGAATTCAAATGCATTAGAAATATTTTTTCTTTTTAGCAATTTTAAATCTCCAGCTGGAACTAAAAAAATAGCTTCAGGATGAAGTTTAGATATTTTTTTAAGCGAATGAATATCTAGGTGGTCATAATGATTATGACTGACTGTTACATAGTCAATTTGTGGAATAGCCTCTAGTGGCATTGAGGGTGCTATCAATCTCTTAGGACCAAGATTTTTTAGAGGTGATGCTCTTTTTGAAAATATAGGATCTGTAAGAATGGTAATACCATTTTTCTTTATTAAAAAAGTTGAGTGCCCTATCCATACTGCATAATTATCGTCATTCCTAAGATCTAAATTTTTCCACTCAGTAGAAATATCAATATAACTAATCTTAGGTTCTACATCAGACCTAATCCACTTGAGCATATCCGAAAATGTTTTATCTGATGCAACGCCATTAGTATTTTTATACTCCGCGTTTATAAATAGCGATAAAACAAGTAGTGGAATTAATAAAAAATTTTGCATGAGTTTATATAAAACCTCTAAAGCCCTTTTGAACTCTTAATTTAAATGCAAAAAAATTGTCTTTTCCTGATGCCTTTATGCGTTTAAGCTCATACTTTGACTTAAGGTCTGAAGTACCTTCTCTTGTAGTTACCGCTGAATCATAGCTACTATTTCGAATAATATCTACATCCTCTTTATTGTATATACCAAAAGGATAAGCAAAACTTTCAACTTTTGTATTAAATGTTTCTTCTAAGATTTTTTTACACTCAAGCATTTCAAATTCTTTATCTTTGAGTGAGGTATTTGGAAGATATGGATGTGTAATCGTATGACCGCCTAATTCAAATAAACCTGAATCAAGCATTTCTTGAATATTGCTATCAGATAATTTTTTTTCTTCAGCCAAAACTCCAGAGTTATGTTTAGGATTTTTTTTCACAGACCAATCGTTGTTGTGCCTATCTATAACCAAATAAAGCGTTGCACATGCATTATATTTTTTTAAGAGAGGCATTGCATGAGTGTAGTTATCAAGATATCCATCATCAAAAGTTATAGCAACGACATTTGGAACATTGGCATAATCTTCTAATTCAGACATTTTTATAAACTTCCAACCGTTATCTGAAAAATACTTTAGGTGTTTCTCAAACATTTCAGGGGAAACTCTTAAACCAGATTTCTTTTTACCATCAAGTTGATCAGAAATCATGTGATACATCATAATTCTTGTCTTGTTCTTATTTAGGTTTGGGTACCACCAAACATACTTTAGAGAAAATAAAATGATAAAAATATCAAGAATAATTGCAATTATTATCATGATATAACCTCTTCATAAATTTTTAATGTCTCATTTCACATTTTTGATTTTAATAATTTCGAGTTTTCTTTAATGTCCTGATTTTCGCCATTCAGGATTGAAACAGATTTGTTGTACATCATCTCCGTATTGCCAGCTTCAACTAATCCGAAAGGATATAACTCATCTAAAATTTCCTTTACACCCCCTCTACTGTATCCAATAGAAGGAATTCCAAGGGCTAGAGGTTCTAAAATACTTCTACCAAAAGACTCTGGTTTGTTTGATGTATTAAAAACAATTGATGAAATTGAATAAATATTTTTTATATCTTTTCTATAATTTAAAAACAAAATATCTTTTTCAAGATTATTACTTTTAATCATACTTTTTAATTGTGAGAGATACTTTTGGTGTCTATCTTTCACTTCACCTGCTATGAGTACTTTGATATTATGCCCGGCTTTCTTTAAATCTTTTGCTAGCAAAATAATTTTTTCAAAATCTTTAAGTGGAGATATTCTTCCAGCAATTGTTAAGAGTTTTGAGGACTTAGTTTCTGGATATTGATCATACCAATCACTTAACCATTCAGCATTTGCTTTATATCCATGATAAAAATCTTTGTTATCTACTCCTCTAAATATTAACTTTATATTTTTAGTAGATGTATTTTTATAATTATTAATAACATAATCTTTCGCTGATTGTGAGACTACAATAATATTTTCTGGCTTGGTCATTACCGCGCTATAAAAATTTACTGAATATAGACCGTGTATGGTTGAGATAAGCTTAGGCTTATTTTTTTCAGGCATACCTTGAACTGCTCTCCATACAATCCAAGCTGGCATTCTTGACCTGACATGAACAATATCTGGTTTCATTGAAATTAACCACTTTCTTAATACACTTATATATCTAAATGTTAAAAGATTTTTCTTATGTAGTGGCCAAACATGGTGCTGCGCTCCATCATTAATTAAATCATTAACCAGCCTTCCACCTGCTGAAACTACATGCGATTGATGATTTGCTTGAACCAGGGCTTTAGAAATCTCTAAAACACCCTGTTCAACCCCTCCGCTTTCAAGTGTTGGAAGAAACTGAATTATTTTCATAGAAAAATTTTATCATTGATGTCTCGTGGTATTAAATAAATTATTCTACGCCTTCGACAATAGCAACTAATCTATTTGCAGATTTTGAAACATGTATTAACGCCTGTTTGTAATCATCAGATTGATAACAAAGCAAAGCCTGTTCATAACTTTTAAATTCTATAAGAACAGTTCTGTCATAACCGGAACCCTCTAACTCAACTTGTCGACCACCTCTAGCCAAAAATATACCTTGGTATTTTTTTATAATAGGTCCAGCAAGTTCAATATATTTAGAGTATTCCTCGATATCTAGAATATGTCCTCTTACAACCCAATATGCTTTCATTAAGACTTAAATTTAAGTCTTGTCTCATGAAGAATTGGCTCAGTATAACCGCTTGGCTGTACTCTTCCCTTGGTAGCAAGGTCGCATGCTGCTTTAAAAGCCAAACCATCATATGACGGTGACATGTTTTTATAAATTGGATCCGATGAATTCTGCTGATCAACAACTACAGCCATTTTTTTCATTGCTTCAATTACTTGATCATGAGATATAAGATTATGGTGAAGCCAGTTAGCTATATGTTGACTTGATATCCTGCATGTTGCCCTATCTTCCATCAGACCAACATTATTAATGTCTGGTACTTTTGAACAACCAACACCTTGGTCTACCCATCGCACAACATAACCTAAAATTCCCTGACAATTATTTTCAAGCTCAGCTTGAATTTCATCAGCAGTTATTGCAGATGGATTCTTATGAACAGGTATATCTAAAATAGCATCTAAGCTTGCTTTGTCTCTTTGCATAATAGAGTTCTGTTCATCGCTTACTAAAATTTGATGATAATGAATAGCGTGAAGAGTTGCAGCTGTTGGTGATGGTACCCATGCACAGTTGGCCCCCGCTTTAGGATGCATAGTTTTCGTATTGTACATTCCAAGCATTTCATCAGGCATTGGCCACATGCCTTTACCAATTTGCGCCTTGCCTTTAAACCCAGTCTCAAGCCCTATATCAACATTCCAGTTTTCATACTGTGCTATCCATTGATGAAGTTTCATATCTGCTTTAGTTATCATTGGTCCAGCTTCCATGCTTGTATGAATTTCATCACCGGTTCTGTCTAGAAAACCAGTATTAATAAAAATAACTCTATCTTTAGCAACTTCAATACATTCTTTTAAATTAACTGTGGTTCTTCTTTCCTCATCCATAA
>JAYNUL010000166.1:0-4175 GCA_038281125.1 Fidelibacterota bacterium
GTCTTGGGGGGTTACTGCAAAATATATACAGGGTCTATTTTACCTTGGGGTTGATGAGGATTCTTCATCCTCAAATCTGATAACCGATGATCTAGGAATTTATGGCTCAGGAAAATATGTTATCAGGCAAGGAGTTGGAGGCGCAGGTTTTGGCTTGGATATTGGTGTTGTTTCAAGGCCGTATAAAGGATGGCAGTTTGGTGCTTCGATAATTAATCTGACTGGTACCATTAGTTGGAAACAGGGTGGTGGAAATAGTTCTTCAAATATTAATCCTCTAACATCAAGTTTTTATCCATTTACTTGGGGGGACAGTACTCTTAATGCTGATGAATCTATATTGTATACTTTTAATATAGACACAATTAGGGCAGACAAATTAGGTGGTGATTCTTTATTTACAAATGAGACAAGGTTTTTTGTTCCTAAAAGAACAAAAAACTTTACAATCAGGGTACCGGCAACATTTCGACTTGGTGCATCAAAACAATTGGATAACTTTTTAATTGCGTCGGACCTTGTCGCAGGATTTCAAGATAAGTATTATGCTAGAAAACAGTGGAAGTGGTCTATTGCAACTGAATGGACACGCATGCCCCAAATGCCTCTGCGTATAGGGTATAGTTGGGGCGGAGGTGATCTAAAGGAATTAGGTATGGGTTTTGGAGTAAGAAGAGGTAAGTTAATGTTTGATTTTGGGTTTGCATTTAGGAATGGCATGTGGGTTCACACCATGAAAGGGTTTAATCTTTCATTTGGTATCACATTTGTTGGTAAAGAGAAGAATCCCAAAAAATAGGTAGGCTTAGGCTGAAGCCAGAGTCATACTTTTTAGGTCTTTGATTTTAAGAATAAAATAATTGCGCCTACTGTAAAAATTATGTTTCCCATCCAAGCTGATGCCAGAGGATCCATTACGCCCTTAAACCCCAGAGACTGTCCAAATTTTATAAAAGCATAATATCCAAAGATTACAAATACGCTGGCACCTGCTCCAAAGGATAGGCTGTTTCTTTCTTTTAGAACTACGAGCGGAATACCACAAAGAATTACAATCAGGTTTGTAAATGCAAATGAGATTTTTATGTAGCGAGTTACCTCCCACTTTACAGTATCAACCCCATTTTCTTTTAATTGCATGATTCTTTCAGTTAGTTTATAATAGTCCAACTCATCAGGTTTTCGAGCTTGTTGTTGTATGTCAGTTGGAATAAATCCCAGGCTAATTAAACTGTCACTTTTCCCTATTCTTACATCTGTTTCCAATCCTCCCTGATCGAATTGCCTGATGGAAAAATCACTCAGTAACCATTTTAGTGAATCTGAGTTCCATGATATTCTTTTTGCATCAACTCTCTCGCGAATAGTTAATTGGCCAAGGTCTACCATGGTAAGGTCATAGCCAATACTATTTTGTATTTGATACTTTGAAAGAGAAATATGACTAGATGATTTTTTTTGAAGAAAGATGTCTTTCAAAGTGTTTTTCAACTTATGTCTTGATTTACGTTTTACATAATCTCTATCAATCTCAAACCTTTTTTCATTTCCATATGAAACAAGGTTATTATCCAATAAAAAGGAAATCCCAGAAAGAAAAAATCCACATACTATGAGCGGAGTAGCAATCCGATAAAGACTTATCCCTGATGCTTTCATAGCAGTCCACTCGTTTCGTTTTACCATAGAACCGAGACTAAATACGGTTGATATTAAAACGGCCATAGGGAGACCAATGCTTATGAAATAAGGAATGGTATATATGTAATACTTTAATACTATTTCAGCTGGGACCTTATTATCCATAAATCTATCTAAGTTCTCTATAAGATCTACAACTAGGAAAATTGATAAAAAACCCATTATCGCAATTCCAAGAATTACCCAAAATTGATTAATCAGATATCTGTCTAATCTATTTAACATTAAATTCTGCATAAGCTAAAATCAAATTTGAACAAAATGTATCAATAATGAAATGATATTGAATGAATATTTATGAAATACTAGACTCCGCAATGACTAATCTTGCTGGCTTCCTTTGGGGAACGCCACTTGTAATACTCCTGCTTGGTGGGGGAATATTTTTTGCAGGGTACAGTCGCTTTGTTCCAATGTTATATTTCAAACATGGGATAGATGTATTGCTAGGTAAATATGACTCAGATGATGATCCAGGCCAAATAACTCATTTTGAGGCATTATCAAGTGCATTGGCAGGAACGGTTGGGATGGGAAATATTGCAGGTGTTGCAGTTGCTATACATACGGGAGGACCGGGAGCAGTATTCTGGATGTGGGTAACTGCTATACTAGGAATGAGTACTAAATTTTTTACATGTACACTTGCACTAATGTATCGAGGAAAAGATGACCAGGGGGAAATCCAGGGTGGAGTAATGTATTTCATTGAGGAGGGTCTAGGAAAGTCTTTCAGGCCGTTAGCAATAATGTTTAGTATTTCTGGACTATTAGGTTGCATTGTATTCTTTCAGGCAAACCAATTATCCCAGATTATTCGAGATTACCTATATGCTCCAATGTATTTATTTCAGAGCGATACTAATACTGGAAATTTTATAACGGGTATTTTAGTAGCTGCTTTAGTGGGGGTGGTAATTTTTGGAGGAATTCAGAGGATTGCAAAAGTTGCAAGCAGAATGGTACCCACAATGGTGGGACTATATATTATAGCAGCCTTTTTGATTCTTTCTAAAAATATTGCTGATATCCCTGGAGTATTTGCACTGATTATCAACGATGCTTTTACGGGGAATGCTGTTTCTGGAGGGGCACTGGGAAGCATGATTATTATTGGTGTTCGTCGCGGTATGTTTTCTAATGAGGCGGGTACCGGAACAGAAACAATGGCACATGGTGCAGCAAAAACCACTGAACCTGTTAGAGAAGGTTTGGTTGCAATGCTTGGGCCATTCATTGATACAATCATTGTTTGTTCTATAACTGCCATCATCATTTTAATTAGCGGTGTATATGTTGAAGATCTAAACGGAGTATCCATGACTGCGGAAGCATTTAAGAGAGAATTAGGAACTCCAGGACAAATTTTTCTTACAGTTGCCGTTCTTAACTTTGCATTATCAACCATGTTTGGGTATTCATACTATGGGCAAAAATGTGCCTCGTATGTGTTTGGAACGCGTGCGAAAAACGCATACAACTTCCTTTATGTATTTATGATTATTGTTGGCTCAGTAGCTTCTCTAGACATTGCGGTTAATTTTGTTGATAGCGCATATGCACTTATGGTGATTCCTACAATGGTCAGCTCCTTTTTGTTAGCGCCGAAAGTTTTACAAGAATCAAAACGTTACTTTTCAAGTTTATAGTTTACCATCAAGTAACACCCAATTATCTATTTCTTCCGATACTTTTAGACATATCCAATCTGAATAAGTATCAATAACTCGCTCTGCCTGGTCTATAAGTATCCCAGAAAGTGCAAGCCTCTTTCTAGTTAGCTTCTTTAGTTTTGGAGAGATATTGACTATTGTATCAGAGAGTATATTTGCTACGACATTATCATACCTTTCATCTTTTAAACTTTCTTCCGTTTTGTGAAAGTGAATATCGACTCCATTTAGCATCGCATTATGGTTTGCATTATCAATAGCTTTGGGGTCAATCTCGATACCCTCTGCAAAAGAGGCGCCTAGCTTCTTTGCAGTGATACCCAGAACACCTGATCCAGATCCAAAGTCTAAAAGTGAATCGCTGCTTATATCGTTTCTCTCGAGCCATTTTAAGCACAAACGTGTTGTAGGATGGGTACCAGTTCCAAAACCAGATCCAGGTTGAATTATAATGGTATTACCTTCAAACCCTTTTTTGTTTAACCAGGGAGGTATAATTCTTAATGATTTAGATACAATGATTTCATTGAACTGACTTTGGGTGTATGTATTCCAATCTTGATCTTTAAATCTCTTTTCAACAAAATATGGAATTTCTTTTAAATTTAATTTTATTTTAATGTTATCAATTAGTTTTATGGTTTCATACTCATCATCAATAAGTATTGAAATTTGGTGTGTCTTATGACTAAAGGCTAATGGTTTGGTATGATCATGGAACCAGTCAGAGTCTTTTACTTCACGCTTGTCAAGGATGGTAACGGATACAATATTCATTTCTAATAATTTATCCATAGCATC
>JAYNUL010000167.1:0-4165 GCA_038281125.1 Fidelibacterota bacterium
CTGCCACTGAAGTTGGAGGAGATTTTTTCGATTTTATGCAAAAAGAAGATGGAAGATGGGTTGCAATATGTGGTGATGCCACTGGGCATGGTCTCACTTCAGGTAATGTTGTTTCCATAACAAAAACTGCAATGAGTTCATTAGTTGAGGAAGATCCTGTTTCCACCCTTGATTCATTAAATACGACATTACTAAAAATGAATATTGGTTTAAACAGGATGTGTCTAAATATAGCAAATATTGGAAAGGATTCTATTCGCTTCTCATCCGCTGGTATGCCCCCAGCATATTACTACTCCGCAGAGAAGGGTGAATTGGAAGAGATACTTGTAGGTGCACTACCTCTAGGATCTTTCAAAGGTGCAATGCATTCGGAGCAAGAGATTGAATTTAAAAATAAGGGTGACATTCTTGTTATGATGTCTGATGGTCTCCCCGAGGCAGAAAACTCAGATAAAGAGATGGTTGGTTATGAACAGACTCTTGATCTTATAAAGTCTTTGTCACATAAATCTGCTGCTGAGATTAAAGATGGCCTTGTAAAATTATGCGATGACTGGCTAGGAGAAACGGCAGAATTGCAGGATGATATGACCTTTGTAATCATAAAAAGAAAGTAATAATATTTTTGCACGGACTTGTTTTTATTAAAAAGTAACCCAAATACACACTACAGGAAAATAAAAGTAATAATGATGAATAAATTTGTTAAATCAATTCTGATTATGATTATAATATGTTTTCAATATTCATTTTCACAATCAGTACACTACATTTCTGGAACCGTTGCTGATAGGAATGGAGAACCACTACTTGGAGCAAATATTAATCTGAAAGGTACATTTTTAGGTAGCACAACTGATGTAAATGGATACTACCGTATTGAAAATGTAGACCCTGGAAAATACGTCCTGATGGTTAGTTACATTGGATACAAGTCTCAAGAAATTGATTTGTATATATCGGTTTTTGAATCCAGTCTGGATGAAGAAAACCAAGAATCTAGTTTTGCATCAAAACTTGGTCTTGATGAGGATGAAGAAACTCTGGATCAAACTATAGGCATTATCAAGGCTCCATATCACGAAAATATTGATTTTATTCTTCTAGAGGATGCACTTGAAACTGAGCAGATTGTAGTATCTGCTTCAAAAAAGAAAGAGAAGTTAATTGATGCACCTATCACCATTGCAGTGGTTTCAGAACAACAAATACGTAAGACGGCAGGTGGAGATCTTGGAGCCATGCTGAAAACTGTTCGTGGAGTAGAAACTTATCAAGTAGGAATGGGGAGAACCGCACTTAATGTTCGTGGGTTTATGAGTGCTTTTAACGGAAGATTTGTATCATTGGTTGATGGGCTTAATTACATGGAGCCCACGTTTTATATTGCGTACGGTAATACCCTTCCCTTTGTTAATGAAGATATAGAACGATTAGAAGTTGTTTTTGGACCAAGTTCAGCCCTTTATGGTCCCAATGCCCACAATGGTTTATTAAATGTTATCACTAAACATCCAAGAGATTCTGAAGGTTCAACAATATCATTTGGAGGTGGTTCAAGTAGTTACACTTCTTTTCGAGCACGAGTTGCAAGAGCACGAGGTCCTTTTTCTTTTAAGTTTTCACTTGAAAACGTAAATGTTATGGACTGGGAGTACCCAAGAACGTTTGGCCAAGATTATAACATGGATGGCGAAATTACCATGATCGAAGACCATGAAGAAGTTCAGATATGGGACTTTTTTGATCCAACTATTCCAGAGGTTTGGAATGATAAAAATCAAGATGGTCAATGGGATCATGTTGAAGAAATAACTGTGATGGATTCAGACTTTGAAAGGAAAATGCAAAACACGAAAGTTAACCTTCAATTTTTCTATGAACTATCATCAAAAACTGAGATTTCATTAGGTCACGAGCATTATTATCAATCTGGATATCAGCCGTTTGATTCAGGATTGAATTTTATCAACTATACTATGGGTTCTGTATGGGGCAAGCTCATTCGAAAAAACTTCTTTGCTAGAGTGCACTGGTTAAGGTCTACAGGATCAGAATATTGGAACTCTGATGGAGCGTACCTCAACACTATGAGAAGAGGGCTTACCCTTAAAGAGTCAGTTGATAAGACAAAACTTTCAGACTTCGTCAAAACCGATGTTTACAGGGGAGATTTTCAACAAACATTTCGTTTGATGAATGTCGATTTTATAGCAGGCGCAGATTTTTCGGTATATAGGCCAAACAGTAATCGTCAATTTTTAGATGATAGGGGTGTGGTATCTGAAAATGAAAGTACTACCCTTGCGGATTCAACTATAGGTGAAAATATTGAAATTGATGAATATGGTTCTTACTTGCAAGCAACTATAAGTTTACCATTGCAATCAAAATTTGTAACCGCTCTACGGTATGATAAACACTCATATTATGATGCAAGGTTTAGTCCACGATATGCTTTGCAGTGGAATGGTTTAAAAGGTGGTAACCTGCGTTTTAGCTATAACAGAGCATTTCAGACACCTAGCATATTTAATCTTCATATGTTCAAACTTTTTGACCCTGAGGATGGAGGGAACATATTGCCATTCCTTTTTGATGAGGGATCCTTTATTGACCTTATACTTAATGTGAATAACCCATCAGTTCAAGAGCAGATAAATGACGGTGATATTCTTTACAGTCAAATGATATTTAAGCAAATGCAAACTCAATTTCGTGGCAATCGAAACGGATTTACCATTAACGAGGAAATCGTAGTACCTCCTCTTGATATAGAAACAGTTGACAGCTATGAAATAGGTCTAAAAAAGTTATTTTATGGTAAAGTTTTTGTAGATGCATCCTTCTTTTATTCAAGATACAAAAATTTTATCAGTCCATTACGAATTATTCACAACTTTTATCCAGCAGATGAGCCATATATTCCTGAGCAGGTTACCAGTATTGGTGATGATTTTATTTATGATTTTAATTCAAGAAATTTATCAGTTATTTATTCATATACTTCAACCTCGGGGGCATCAATTTATGGGACAGATGTAATGATTAAGTACAATCTTTTGGAGGATGTAGTTTTATCAACAGGATTATCAATATATGATAATTTAGAGTTTGATGATTCAGAAGATATTGAGTCAAACATTTATGATGGTATAGAGGCTGATTCAATTAAGAATGACACTCTAAGATATTTCGTTGAAAACTCGCTAAAAAGCTTTTCATTTCAGCCAGGTAGATTGTTTTTTAACGCACCAAAAAACAAGGGTTTTTTTGGAATTTCTAAAAACGACTTTTTATTAAAAGGGCTATGGGTACAGTTTACAGGGAACTTCACAGAAAAATTTGATTTTGTAAGTGGTTATCACGTAGCTACATCAAACAGAGACCTAGTAAGCTTATCACCGAACAAAATTTATGAAAATAAGGGACCTATTGGTGGTGGTTGGCTTTTTGACCTTCACTTCGAATATACAATCAATAGTAGGGTAAGGGCTAAACTGCAATTAAATAATATCCTTGATAAGGATGGGCCACGCGTCGTTGGAACTCCACCCATACGTAGAAATGGAATTATTGAAGTAATTTTAAATTATTAAAAGGAAAAAATGATGAATTATAATAACCATAATAGAATAATAATTTCCTCCTTATTCACCATGATTTTAGTGTCTTGCATGGATCCAATTATTGAACCAGATGAAAACTATTCTGATTATAATGACGAGGTCTTAAATGATCCAGAATTAGGTTTTCCAAACGGTAACTTTATGCATGAATTCGAATCATGGGGCGGATTCACCAATCAATTTGGCAGCCTTGCAATAGATACTAATCAAACTGCCAGTAATAGTGAGGTAGGAGACAATAATTCTGTTCTAATTACATCTAGAAGAGGAACAAATGGAGTATACAATCGTTTTTCCTACGAGCCAGGTGATACCCTAACATTTACATTTTATTATATGATACCAGAGCCCATTGAACCGCTTATCAATGGAGATCTCGCATTTGAGCTAAGTATCAGAAAAGCACCGATGGATGAAAATAATAACTGGTCTAATTGGGAGGATATAACACTATCACTGGACTCAGAGGATATTAACACCAAGCTGATAGCTGATGGTACATGGCGCCCAATAACAACAAAAGCATCCTATAG
>JAYNUL010000168.1:0-1384 GCA_038281125.1 Fidelibacterota bacterium
TCATTGATATTGCCAAATCTATGATTAACTGAGGCTGCTGCTTTTTTTATCAGGCCATATGCTCGAATGAACTCCCTCTGGAAAACCTCTCCACCTATTTTAAAGTTTTCAAGAGATCTTTGGGTTTGGGCTCCGTAGTATTTATCTGATGGGACCTCTAATTCACCAATACTGTCCCGTTCAATGCGGGTACCCATATCTAGTCTACTTTCCAGGTGTCTCCAGCATTGAGTAAATCTTGTACGCTACCGATTCCCTTCCTTTCTTTGGCAAAGTTTATCTGATCAACCATATCTTGATTATATGTGGGCTTGTCTATAGAGTATATTACTCCAATAGGTTCAGGTAGATCTGGGTTAGATGTCCAGTTAGCGATTATGTGTGCAAGATCTAAGTTTGTCTCATCGTGGATTAGTATGTCATCCATGCTTGTGCTCTCCATATCCACTACTTTTGCTGTAGACCCGTCTAACTTTATACCTTTTGTTTCTTTAGCAAACAGCATTGGTTCTCCATTTTTCAACTCAATAACATTGTCCAATTTATCTGGGCCTGTATACGGTTCAAAAGCACCATCATTGAAAATATTGCAATTTTGATATATTTCGATGAATGAACCACCGTCATGATGGTATGACCTCTCCATCATCTCTGCCATGTGTTTTTGCCATTTGTCAATAGTACGAGCCACAAAAGTTGCTTGCGCACCTAATGCTAATGAAGGGGGATTTAGAGGAATGTCAATTGAACCATATGGCGTAGCCTTAGTTACCTTCCCAACCTCAGACGTTGGTGAATATTGACCTTTCGTCAGTCCATAAATGCGATTGTTAAACATTAAAATATTTAGATCCATGTTCCTTCTTAATGCATGCATGAAATGATTCCCACCAATAGAGAGACCATCGCCATCACCCGTTACTACCCAAACTGATAATTCAGGATTTGCTATTTTTACTCCTGAGGCAATTGCTGGTGCTCGGCCATGAATAGAATGAAATCCATATGTGTTCATATAATAGGGGAATCTACTGGAACAACCTATCCCAGAAACAAATACAAATTCTTCACGCTTACGGCCAAAAGTAGGCATTTGTTTTTGTGTTTGCGCTAGGATTGCGTAGTCGCCACATCCTGGGCACCATCTCACAGCCTGATCTGATACAAAATCTTTTTTGGTTAATTCTGGAGTTGTAGACATTTCGCTCATTGTAGTTTATCCTAGTGTTTCTTTTACTTTTTCAACAATAGTTGCAGCACCAATCGGCCTTCCTCTGACAAGATTAAGTCCTTTCGCATCAACAAGATATTCAGATCTAATTAAACGCAATAGCTGCCCTAAATTTATTTCTGGAATTAGAATATTTTTAAAGTGTATCAGGAT
>JAYNUL010000168.1:1484-2894 GCA_038281125.1 Fidelibacterota bacterium
CTATGTTCCAGCTTTGGAGTACCAGGAATTGCCCAGGGGCGGGCTAATGTCTTCTCATCTCTTAAATAAGGAAGAAAATCACCATCCGCGTTTGGCTCATGAGCAAATTTTACTTCAATTGGTTCAAGATCATTCACATCTGGTATGTTCCATGGCTCTGATCCATTTGCGAGGTATCCATCGGTTAAAAGCATTACTGGAGTCATGTGAGTGAGTGCCGCTTTGCAGGCTTCGTAAGCAGCAAAAAAACAATCACCAGGTGTTGCTGCAGCAATAACAGGCATTGGTGCTTCCCCATTACGTCCATAGAGTGCTTGGTTCAGATCTGATTGTTCTGTCTTGGTTGGTAAACCTGTGCTCGGACCACCCCTTTGAACATTTATCACAACCAGAGGTAGCTCTGTCATGACCGCTAGACCTAGAGCTTCACCCTTTAGCGCGATACCAGGACCAGAGGTTGTGGTAATTGCTAAATCTCCAGTATATGAAGCACCTATTGCTGATGTAACACCTGCGATTTCATCTTCTGCCTGAAATGTCTTAACACCAAAATGCTTCCACGAGGAGAGTGTATGTAGTATGTCACTAGCAGGTGTTATCGGATAACTTCCTAAGAAAAGATTTAGATTTGCTTTTTCAGACGCAGCCAAAAGCCCAAGAGAGGTAGCTAAATTTCCATTGATATTTCGATATGTCCCGGGAGGTAAAGATGCTTTTTCAACTTTGTACCTAGTTGTAAAAATTTCTGTAGTGTCCGCGTAATTATATCCGGCATGCATTGATGCAGTATTTGCTTCAATGATTGCATCTTTTCCAGCAAATTTTTTCTTTAACCATTCTTCTGTAGCATCCAATGGTCTGTCATACATGTAAAATAATACACCAAGAGCAAAGAAGTTTTTTGTTCTTAAAACAAGTTTTCCTGAAAGTTCCATGCCTTCGCATGCGGCGGTAACCATTTTATTCATTTCAATTGGTATTACGGTAAAGTAGTCATCAAGTGATCCATCTTCTACGGGATTAGTCTCATATCCTGCAAAGTTTAGGTTCTTTTTTGAAAAGGCATCTGTATTTATGATCATTGTTCCACCGGGTATTAGATCTTTCTGGTGGACTTTCAAGGCTGCAGGATTCATGGCGACTAGCACATCGGGCTTGTCTCCGGGAGTATGAATATCCTTGGATGAAAATTTTAATTGAAAAGCACTTACACCTGCTAGCGAACCTGCAGGAGCTCGAATCTCAGCAGGGAAATCAGGAAGGGTGCTAAGGTCATTACCTACTATAGCAGTTGTTTCAGTGAAGCGCCCTCCCGTTAACTGCATTCCGTCTCCTGAGTCTCCAGCAAATCGTATTACCGCTGTATCAATAGTTTTAAAGTTTTTTCCCATAATTTCTATCTTTATTTGT
>JAYNUL010000168.1:2994-4141 GCA_038281125.1 Fidelibacterota bacterium
ATGGTAGTTGTGAGATTAATCGCAAATTCATTTTTACCTGATGAAACACTTAATAGTTTAGCTGAGATACCATGGCGGGTTTATGTGGCCGTAATGGAGGGATCTGCAGCTGAAACCGATGGGGACAGTAACTGGCTTGCAAAACTAACATCTATTCTGGCAGTGATGGTCGGCTTGATACTTTTTTCTAGTATGGTTGCATTTATTACAAGTGTTTTTGAAGCAAAACTTGATGAACTAAGGAGAGGACGTAGCCTGGTACTTGAATCAGATCATACTCTAATCCTTGGCTTTGGTGATAGGATATTAGAGGTTATTCGTGAATTAATTGAAGCCAATGAATCTGAGTCCGATGCGTCTATTGTCATTCTAGCTGAAAATGATAAAGAGGAAATGGACAATATTATAAGAGATAATATTTCTGATTTTGCTACAACCAGGGTTATCACTAGGTCTGGTGTTGTCACCAATATTAATAATCTAAAAAAGGTGATGGCTGAAAATGCAAAATCTGTAATAATTATGAACAGTGCCGCAAGTTGGCGTCCTGAAAGCGAGAAAACACTTGCAGATGCCTTAGTTTTAAAATCCATTATGTCAATCATCGCAGTTTGCGATGGGGATGAACATCCACCTATCGTTTGTGAGATCCATTCCGACCGAGATAGAGATCTTGCTGAAAATATATCAAATGGAGATGTAAAAGCATTAAATGAAGTAAGTGTATTATCTAGAATGATTGCCCAGTTAGCACTAAGTAGGAACGGGCTATCCATTGTTTATAGTGACATGGTTGGTTTTGATGGTAATGAGTTTTATTTTTATCGACCTGATGATGGATGGGGTGGAAACCTTAATTTTGGAGATAGCATCAATCGATTTAAAAGTAGTACCCCAATGGGTATACACAATTCAAAGGGAGAGATCATTTTAAACCCCTCTAAAGACATGCCAATTGAAGGTGACGACGAGCTAATCATATTTGCTGAGGATGATTCAACCATCTTGTATTTTGAGAAACCTGTTTTTGAACCATCGACTTCTGAAATACCGACCTCTATTGTCGAACCAAAGTCGCACAGGATAGCCCTGTTAAACTGGACAACAAAAACCGCTATAATCTTGGAAAAACTTTGCAGTTATCTAC
>JAYNUL010000169.1:0-4113 GCA_038281125.1 Fidelibacterota bacterium
ATTGCCCTGAGTTACCAGATCCAGATATGATAATCAGGACTGGAGGTGAATATAGACTGAGTAATTTTTTACTATGGCAATCAGCATATGCAGAAATTTATGTTAGTGATAAAAATTGGCCAGATTTTAATTTAGAAGAACTAGAAAAAGCTTTAAAAGAATATGATAAAAGAAATAGAACATTTGGGAAAGTTTAGAAAATGAATTTTGCGAAAATATTTATATTATTCTTATGTTTTTGCACGCAGATATTTGCTCAACAAGTAACTCTATATAGAGTAAATGTTGAAGGTAATACTACTACTTCGGATAAAATGATTAAATATTCTGCAGGTCTTAGAGATGGTTCTAAAATTCAGAGGTCAGACATATCCACTGCGATTACACGTTTATGGGATTTAGGATTATTTGAAGATATTAATATTGTTCTAAAAAATGAATCACAATTAGGAGTTGAAATCACAATAAAGGTTATTGAAAATCCAGTACTAAACAACATCAGATTTACTGGTACCTCAATTCGCAAAAATAGACTAAATGATAAAATTAGTATAAAGCAGGGACAACGCATCAAAGCCAATACATTAGATGAATCTGCAAAAGAGATAAGAAAACTTTTTCTAGAAGATGGTTATTTCAATGTTAAAGTTTCTCCATCAATTGTTGCTCCAGTTGATACAGTTGTTAGAACAGCATATGCTAAAGATATTCTATTTGAAATAGAAGAAAACCAAAAATTTAGGTTATCAAGCGTAAAATTCCATGGAAATGAATCTTTTTCACAGAGAAAACTGAGAAAAGAACTTAAAAATACCAAAGAAAGAAAGTGGTGGACTTTTTGGGTTAAAAGTTTTGATCAAGAAAATCTAGAAGAAGATATTGAAGCTTTGACTGATTTTTATAAAAATCAAGGCTTTAGAGATTTCAGAGTTTTAAGTGATACATTGAATATTGATCAATCCCAATCTACTCTATCTTTAAATTTATTTTTAGAAGAGGGCCCAAAATATTATTATAATCAGTTTTCTTTTGAAGACAACAGAATTGCTAAGCAGGAAGAGCTTGAAAGAGCGCTTAATTTGAAATCTGGAGATATTTTTTCACAAGAAGAATTTGACAAGGCTGTCTATGAAAATATGATGAGTATTTATCAAGACAAAGGATATATTTTTAGTAATGTTAATGCTATTATTACACCTGTAGGAAAAGATTCATTAGATGTATCTTTTTTATTTGACGAAGGCAATAAAGTATATATAAATCAAATTTATGTTTCTGGAAATGACAGAACGCGAGAGAATGTCATTAGAAGAGAGCTCAAAATATACCCTGGAGATGTTTTTAATAGATCCAAGCTGATGAGAAGCCAAAGAGATATCTGGATATTAAATTATTTTGATAATGTTATTCCTGACGTAACTCCTATTGCTGATGATAAAGTCAATCTTGACTTTATTGTTGAAGAGAAACAATCAACTCAAAGAATTAATGCAAATTTAGGTTTTACGGGAGAATATGGTATGACAGGGGGAGCTGGTGTGGAATTTGATAATTTCAGAGGTAGGGGACAAAAGCTGAATGTTGGCTTAAGTACTGGAACTAATTTTTCATTGTATTCTAATCAGGAACCGTCCAAATATAGATCGCTCAATATAAGCTTTCAAGACCCAATGATAAATGATAGTCCATATTTAGTTGGTGCCTCTATCTTTTATTCTTTTAGAGGTTCTTCAACAAATTACTATTTCCCTTTAGATTTTACAGTTGGAGGAGCAGTAGCTAGTTTTGGAAGAAGATTGGAGTGGCCTGATGATTTTTTTAGAGTTATGTGGTCAGTAAAATTTATGCAGAAAGAATATCAGGGGTCGCAACAAGATATTGACCAATATATTGGTGGATTGCAAAAAACTAGAGGTATAAGTATTAGTCAAACCCTTTCAAGAGATAGTAGAAACAGAGCTGAGTTCCCAACAATGGGATCTACATTTGTTTTAAATAATACTCTTTCTGGCGGATTTCTTGGAGGTAATGAAAATTTTCAAAAACATATGATTAGTCTTGAGTGGTTTACTCCTACCTTTTCAAAATTTATCCTCTATAGTTCAGCAAAATTAGGCGTAATAAAGACCATTAATGTGAGCAATAATCAACCATCTTTTATTCCTTTTGATGAAAGGTTTATAATGGGTGGAAATGGGATTCCATACGGAAATGCTTTGAGAGGTTATCCCGATAATGCTATTGGTCCTCAAACTGAAGCTGGACAGGCTGTAGGTGGAAATTCAATGGGTAGATTTGTAACTGAATTACGCTATCCTTTATCTGAAAATCCAGTAATTTACGTTATGGCCTTTGGCGAGCTAGGAAACGTTTGGAGTACATCAAGATTGACAGAACCGTTTTACATTGATAGATTTAGTTCTATTTCGATGAAAAAATCTGCTGGTATTGGTGTTAGGTTTTTTATGCCTGGCCTTGGTAAATTAGGATTCGATATGGGATATGGATTTGATGATATTGATGGTAATGGTAATCCACAAGGGTGGGAATATACTATTACTTTTGGACAAACGTTTTAATAAAGGAGCTATAAAGTGTATAAAAAAATATTATTTATAATGTTATTTTTCTCAACTGTTTTTGCACAACAAAAAATTGGTGTGGTGTTTTCTGAAACAATAAGACTAAACTATGAAGAATTTCAAAATGTTGAACGAGAGCTTCAGGCAGATTTAGAAATCGTTCAAAAAGAATACCAATTAATGGCAACCCAGCTTGACAGCATGGCAAAAGAATATGAACAACAAAGCCTTATGCTTTCGGAAGATTTAAAAAAAGCTAAAGAACAAGACATTATTGATATGCAAAATTCAATGCAGAGCTATCAATTAGCAAAACTTGGACCTAATGGTGAGCTAACCTTGAAGCAACAGCAACTAGAATTTTTATTAGTAGAAAAATTTAAAACAGCAGTAAATGCTGTAGCTACTGCAAAAGGTTTAGATCTTATAATTGATGGTACTCAAGCATCATTATACACCATGCCTACTATTGATTTAACTGATGATGTCCTAACAGAGCTGAAAAAACAATCAACTGAATAAAAAAAAGGTTGGCACTTGATTACTCTTAAAGAGCTAGCTGAAAAGGTAGGTGGAAAGTTGATTGGGGATGAATCAATTATCATTTCTTCTGTTGACGATATAAAATTAGCTAAAGAAGAGTCTATTTCGTTTGCTTTCTTACCAAAATATAAGAAAGAAATTCAACATTCAAATGCTTCAGCTTTCGTTGTATTATCAGAAAGGGATTTAGATGATAAGTATGGTATTGTTGTTGAGGATCCATATTTATCAATGATTAGTATTTTAGATTATTTCGACAATAGGCCCGTACCTGAAAAAAATGTTTCTACCAACTCTCAAATTCACAATTCAGTTAATCAGCCCGTAAATTTTCATATAGGTTCTTTCTCCGTTATTGATAAAGATACTGTCATTGGTGAAAACGTTTTTATCGGACATGGAGTTAAAATAAATCCTGGGTGTGTTATAGGAGATAATAGTGTTCTATATGATAATGTTGTGATATACGATAATACGATTATTGGAAAAAATTGTATTATAAATGCAGGAACAGTAATCGGTAGTGATGGTTTTGGATACCATACAATTGCTAATGAACATCATAAAATTCCTCATATAAAATCAGTAATCATTGGTAATGATGTTGAAATTGGATCAGCATGTACAATTGATAGAGGTTCAGTTCAAAATACTATAATAGGAGATTTTTGTAAATTTGATAACCAGGTACACATTGCGCACAATGTATCAATTGGAAAAGCATGTTTACTAGCTGGTGGAGTTTTTATTGGAGGTAGTACTCAAATTGAAGATTATGTAACGATAGCTGGTAAGAGTGATATAGGTCCTCACATTACATTAGGTGCTAAATCAGTAATTGCAGCAAGATCGTGCGTACTAAAATCCCTCCCAGGTTCTGAAATGTACGCCGGCAATCCAGCACGACCTATCAAAGAGAAACAAAAAAGAGACGCTATTTACACAAGATTTGAATTACTTGAAAAAAGATTAAAAAAAAATGCCAGCT
>JAYNUL010000170.1:0-2401 GCA_038281125.1 Fidelibacterota bacterium
CAAATATATCAACGCTTGGTGACAAGATTAGGATTCTAAAACTTAAAAGCTCGCTAAGAGGATATGAAATTGACCGAGATAATTCCAAGGATAAGACCACGCATCAATTTCTCTTGGATATAGGATTTTCTGCGCGAATGATTGAAATGTTTTTCAGACCATTTTTTGCAGGAATTTTCCTTGAAAATGAATTAGAAACCTCTTCCAAATTTTTCAAATATGTATTTTCAAGGTTTAACTCGGGATTAGCTTCACTGCCTGAGAATGGTATGCAAAGCATTCCCGATAATCTTATGAAAAAGATTGATAAAGAAAACGTTTTATTTGAAAAGAAAGTTGTCGAAATAGGTGGACAAAATGATATTGTTTTTGATGACGGTAAAAAGATGTATGCAAATAATATCGTCTTAACTGGGGAGAGTAGAGGACTAGTCAATGAGCCAATTGGGCAATACAATTATACAAAAACGTTGTACATCTCATCACGAATTTGTCCAGAAAGAAAAGAGTATATTCATCTTTATCCTTGCGATGATCTTATTAATAATATAGCAATTCCGACTGGTATTTCATCTTCATATTCCGAAAATGGAGATCATCTTTTTTCTGTTACGGTTCTAAAGGATAAAATATCTGAGGATGACCTTATCGATTGTGTCATGAAAAGATTAAAGGATTATTATGGTGGAGAAAAGGGTGACTATAAGTTTTTGAAATTAATCGATATAAAAATAGGAACTCTTAGACAATTACCGGGATATTTTGAACATCAAACATCCCAAAATGGTGATATAATTATCTCTGGAGAGCATCAGACCAATGGAAGTATAGAGGGAGCTATTATTTCAGGAATTGAAGCAGCTAACTATCTTTAATATTATTTCATTAGCTTAGTGTAGTGGATAGATTGAGCACTGTTTAAATAGATCAACAAACGCATCAACCGTATGTTCAATAGGTTTAGAGTATCCGCCTCCCATAAAAACAACAATTGGTAGGTTACTTTTTTTTGCAAAATCTAACACCATTTTATTTCGTTCAATGAGTCCACTTTTACTTATGGATAAGTGACCAAGGCCATCTGAATCGAGCACGTCTACTCCTGCCTGAAAGAAAATGACATCACTTGGTATTTGACTTAGTCTATCAAGATTTACATTCAAGATATTCAAGTATTCTTCATCTCCCATATCCTTTTCAAGTGGGACATCAAGGTCACTCACCATCTTTTTAAGGGGGAAGTTTGATTCGCAGTGCATAGAGAAAGTGAAAATACTATTATCATTTGAAAATATTGATGCAGTGCCGTCACCCTGGTGAACATCAAGATCAATGATTAGAATATTATTTACTGTTTTGTAATCTCTTTTTGCAACCCTTGCACAAATTGCCAGATCATTAAATATGCAATAACCTGATCCTTTTGAATGGTAGGCATGGTGTGTACCTCCAGCCATATTTCCGGCGATGCCGTTTGAATTAATTGCAGATTTCAGTGCACCCAAGCTTCCACCCATAATGTATCTTGTTCTATCAATAATCTTGTCATTCCATGGTTGGAGACCTATTTCTCTTTTTTGTCTATTCGAAAGTCTTCCAGCAATAAATGAATCAACATATTTCCTTTCGTGCGCAACATAGAGATCCTCAATGTTTGCCATTTTAGGCTCTATAAATCGAATATCAGATTTAGATTTATCTAAGATTTTTTTGGTCAGCCTGTATCTCTCTCTTGGAAAGCGAGAACGTTCATCGATTCCATCTGTGTAAATTGGATGATAAAAAAGCTCAAACATGGTTTAGAAAATTTTATATGAAAACATTATATATTTGCCCTCAATTTTATTAAAATTTTACGCAATTAAACAAAAAGGGTAGTGTTAAATATGGATGCAGGGCAAATACCTCGAATTGATCGATATACATGTAAGTTTGAAAACTCGGTTATGGAAGATCAGTTCTTGACTGAAGAGTGGTCTAAAATAAAAAAGGGATTGAACTTTGGACTTATTCTTCTCTCATTAGTATTGTTGCTTGATTTTTCTGAAGCCTACCAGAGAATGGGAGGGTTCAAAGTTATTCAACTGGGATTTTTTGTAATTATTGGGTTAATTGCTCTTTTTTTAAGTAGATCAGAAACATTTAAAAGTAAATATTATAGTACCTATTTGACGGTTTTGTTTTGTGGAATTCACACATTCCAGATCATTCAAGGATTTTCTGGGGATAGTGAGATTGATCCATTAGCTGCTTTAGGATCAATGCCAACTGTTTTTATGTTCATTGGTATACTTTTCCCACTGAACTTGGTTAATTCATTAATTTGCCTTTTATACCTCATAATCAGTATAATGCCTTTATTGCCTTTCTCAGAAATGGATATTTCACTCTTTATGTTTTC
>JAYNUL010000170.1:2501-4076 GCA_038281125.1 Fidelibacterota bacterium
TACACTGCGCTTACAAAAGACCTTAATTCTGAAGCCAAATCTCAGGGGTCCATAAGTCTAAAGGGTCGTGAAGGTGAAACTCAAGTATACTCGATTTAATAATTAAGGGAATCACATGGAAAGGAAATTAACAACTATTTTTGCATCAGATGTCGTTGGCTTCAGCAAGATGATGGGTGAGGACGAGGTGAACACCTTAAAAATTCTTAAAGAGAGACGGTTAGTGATTGATGGTATTATAAATGAATATGGTGGCATCATCTTTGGCAGTGCCGGTGACAGCGTTATTGCTGAATTCTCAAGCCCTATAAAAGCTTCTGAAGCGGCAATTGCAATTCAGTCGAAAATGAAAACCATGAACCAAGGCATTCCTGAGCAAGATCAAATGACATTTCGTGTTGGTATCAATATTGGAGATGTCATGGTCTCCGATAATAACCTGTTTGGTGATGCGGTTAATATTGCTGCCAGGTTGGAGGCAGAGGCAAAACCATCAGGTATATGTGTCTCCCAAACTCTATTTGACATGATAAATCGTAAAATAATGGCCTCATTCGAAGATGCTGGAGAGTTAGAATTAAAAAATATAGAATTTCCAGTAAAAGCTTTTCATGTTTTAGATAATAAAGGAACTCCACGATTTAACCAGGACTCAGAGACAATAGAAACAGTGGTCAAAGAAGCCGAGCCAGGTTCGGTTGCTGTTATGTTTTTCAAAAATTTAAGCAATGATGAAGAGCAGGAATACTTTTGTGAAGGTTTTTCCGAGGATCTACTGTCGATGCTCTCTCGCTATAATAAATTAGTTGTGATCTCTAGCCATGCAAGTTTTGCTTATAAAGAAAAATCAAAATCATTTAAGGAGATTGGTAAAGAACTTGGAGTCAGGTATGTTATTCATGGTAGTGTAAGAAAACTTGGTCCAAGGATGCGCATCAATGCAAATCTTGTATCTACTGAGAATGAAAAATCAATATGGTCAAATAACTTTGATTTGAAGGTTGAAGAGGTATTTGATGTTCAAGATAAGATTGCAGAAGAAATAGTATCAACGATTGTTGGAAGAGTTGAGGCAGATGCACTGGATAATATAAAAACCAAAAGACCAGACAATATGGACTCATATGATTTAGTGCTTCAGGGGCTAGAATATGCTAAAAAAGGCAATGTGATGAAGGAGAATACCCAAAAAGCTGTAGAGCTTTTTGAAAAGGCAATCGAGGTAGAGCCATCCTATGCACGTGCTCATGCCTGGAGGGCATGCACTCTGAGTAATCTAGCAGACTGGGAGGAGAGTCCAGACCCCAAAATATTTGAGAATGCACTTGAATCTGCAAAGTTAGCGCTCGAGCTTGACTCAAACGAGCCTGAGGTTCATCGTATTATGGGTGCACTTAAACTATGGTTTGAAAGAGACCACGAGATGGCAAGATATCATTTTGAAAAAGCAAGAGAATTGTGCCCTAGTGATGTATTTATCATATCAAGATATGCTATAATGCTCATTTATTTTGCTGAATTTGATAAGGCACTTGAAGAACTAGAACGAGCAAAAAGGCTTGATCCTTTTTCCCA
>JAYNUL010000171.1:0-4057 GCA_038281125.1 Fidelibacterota bacterium
TATTCAAAAATGCGTTGCTGAAATGGAACAAACATTAAAATCATGTTTTTCGGGACATAGCCCTAATGTAGCAGAAGAAAATATACAGGCACGAATCAGAGGGGATATTTTAATGGCACTATCCAATAAATTTGGATGGATGGTGCTCTCAACAGGAAATAAAACAGAATTAGCACTAGGATACTGTACATTATATGGTGATATGAGTGGAGGATTATCTGTTATCTCAGACCTTAGTAAGACTGATGTTTATACATTGGCAAATTGGATAAATTTCAAATATCCTGGACGTATCCCGATAGGAAGCATTAATAAACCTCCATCAGCTGAACTTACACCCAACCAGGTAGATCCCTTTGATTACGATATTGTTAGTCCCCTTGTAGATTTAATCATTGAAGAAGGTAAAACAGTCATCCAATTAAGTAAACTTGGAATAGATGAAGAATTAGTAAACTTAGTTTATCAAAAAATACGAGTAAGTGAATACAAGAGGCGTCAGGCAGCTCCTGGATTAAGGGTTTCAACAAAGGCTTTTGGCATGGGGCGAAGATTCCCAATAGTTAACCAATTCAAAAATTAATTAACAAATGAATAAGATTTTTTTAATATGGTTTCTAACTTTAGCAACCATTTACGGGCAAAACTCAACTCCTGCAGAATTTTGGATAGGATATACCCAAAAGGAAAAAATTGCTTTTATCAATGGCGTTTATGGTACGGTTTCAAAACTCAAGTCACATCATAAAACAGAGGTGAAGAAGCAGTATATGCATGATGATAATTGGGTAGAACCATATTACATTGAAAGATTTTACCAAATTTCCGATGAATATCTTGCAAATGAAATTGGTTATAATTTGAAAATTATTGCGTTGCACATGGATGCATTTTATAGTAACTCCGATAATCTAAATATTCCGGTAATGGAGGCCCTTAGAATTGTATCATTAATGCAGGATGGGGAAAATAGGACAGCCAACACAAGACTTCTCCGTGCTCAACAAAAGTACAAATAATTTCATGCAACATGATTACCCTGTAGTGATTTGAAAATGATCTTTCACGTCAGTAGACGAAACACTCGATTATTCGCTTTTGTCCTAAAAACAAGCTATAAAAAATATTTTAAATGAAGATAAAACAAATAAGAAACTTTTGCATAATCGCTCACATTGATCATGGTAAATCTACTCTTGCAGATAGACTGCTCGAGGAGACACAAACACTTTCAAAGAAAGATATGAAATCGCAGGTCTTAGATAGTATGGATCTAGAAAGAGAAAGAGGAATAACAATAAAAAGTCACCCCATTCGAATGGAATATCAACATAGTGATGGAATGACATATATACTCAATCTTATTGATACACCGGGCCATGTAGACTTCTCCTATGAGGTATCACGTTCTCTAGCTGCTTGCGAAGGTGCTTTATTATTAGTAGATGCTGCGCAGGGTGTTGAAGCACAAACAGTTTCAAATACTTACCTTGCAATCGATAATAATCTAACTCTCATTCCAATAATCAATAAGGTTGATTTACCATCGGCTATGGTAGAAGATGTAAAAATACAGGTAATGGAATTAATAGGTTGCGATGAAAAAGAAATCATTGAAGCAAGTGCGAAAAGTGGTATTGGAATAACAGATATTTTCAAAGCAATTATTGAACGTATTGATCCTCCTGATGATAATTCAAAAGATAATTGCAGGGCATTAATATTTGACTCAATGTATGATAATTACAAGGGTGCTATACCATATGTGCGTGTGTTTGATGGAGTTCTTCGGCCAGGAGATACTTTAAAGTTCTTTGCACATCAAAAAGAATATGAGGTGACTGAAACTGGGCATTTTGTTTTAGACAAAGTTAAAACAAACGAACTTCGTTCGGGTGATGTAGGATATGTTGTTGGAAGTATAAGAGATATGGCACATATAGAGGCTGGAGATACGATAACCACATCTCAGGGATATGCAACGACCCCTTTGCCCGGTTATAAAAAAATTAAACCAATGGTATTTTCAGGTTTGTATCCAGGAGATGCGGACGACTATGACCATTTACGCCAAGCATTAGAAAAATTAAAACTAAATGATGCTTCATTAGATTTTATTCCAGAGACTAGTGAGGCACTTGGTTTTGGTTTCAGATGTGGGTTTCTGGGACTCTTGCATATGGAAATTATACAGGAAAGATTAGAGAGAGAGTTTAACCTTGATTTAGTGACAACAACCCCAAACGTGATTTATCAAGTTAATCAAAAGAATGGTGAGGTTGTTACCGTTGATACTCCTGCAAAAATGCCTGAGACTGGAGAAATTGGTGCCATATTAGAGCCAATTGTTTCAGCAGAAATTTTAACTCCTAAAGAATATATTGGCAGTATCATGACCCTTTGTCAAAAGAAAAGAGGAATATATAAAACTACCCACTATCTTTCTCCAGAAAAAGCACAATTACACTATGATCTTCCACTTGGAGAAATTATTTTTGATTTTTATGATAAATTAAAATCCATTTCAAGTGGATATGCTTCTTTCGATTACGAATTTAAGAAATTTGATAAAGCAAGCCTTCAAAAATTAGATATTTTGATACATGGTGAACCAGTGGATGCTCTTTCAATTATCTGTCACTCTGATGATGCATACCATCGCGGAGTTGCGTTATGTAGCAAACTGAAAGAACTCATTCCTAGGCAGATGTTTGAGGTAGCTATTCAAGCTGCGCTTAACAACAGAATTATTGCTAGAACAACAGTTAGAGCATTGAAAAAAAATGTTACAGCAAAGTGTTATGGAGGTGATATAACTAGAAAAAGAAAACTATGGGAAAAACAGAAAAAAGGTAAAAAGAGAATGAAAATGATTGGAAAAGTTGAAATCCCACAAGAAGCATTGTTGGCAGTTTTACAGGTCGAAGACGATTAATGTTTTTTAAAAAATATTGTAATAATACTAGATCTCCTCTTTATAGCTTTTTTTTTACAGTACCACTTTTTTTTATTTATGAAGTTGGTATACTGCTTTCTTCATCTACAGCTTTAATTTCAATGAGAAATGGTGCGGATGCACTAATGAGACAGATTTTATCTGCATTAGGATTTAATGGTTTTTATTGGATGGGAGTAATTTTCTTTATTGGCTTTTTAATTACATATTTATTTCAAAAACAATATTGGAATGATATTGAGATAGAGTCTAAATATCTATTACTTATGATTATAGAAAGTTGCTTATGGTCAATTGGACTTTATTTTTTTATGTCTAATGTGTACATCTTGCTGATGAATCCTAGTGGTAATTTTATCATTCAACAAGTCACTTTGGCTGTTGGTGCAGGAATATATGAGGAGTTTCTTTTCAGAGTTCTTTTGATTGCAGGAATTGGTGGTATTCTAGGTTTTATTTTTCAATGGAACAATATATTAAGGAACTCAATAGCAATGATAATTGCAGCTGGGGTCTTTTCAGCATTCCATTTTATTGGTGAATTTGGTGATTACTTTTCGTTCAATATATTTATGGTTCGATTTTTTGCAGGAATTGTTTTGGGTCTACTTTATTTTTTTCGTGGTTTTGGAATCGTTGCTTGGGCCCACTCAATTTATGATCTAATTATTTTAACAAGAATTTCAACACAGTAAAAGATAATAGTATTAATTATGTTTCTACTTTTGAAAATGAGCTGTAAAATATTTCATAGTGGAACAAATCATAGTATCATTGAGTTCCATATTATGGATATAAATTCAATTAAAAGGAGAGTATTGTGTATCCAATCATTTATGATTTTGGAGTAGTTGACTTATTCGGTTTTCAATTTCGTTTAGCAATTTATTCATTTGGTTTGATGTTAGTTGCTGCATTTTATACATGTTACTTTCTACTAGATAAAGACTTAAGAGAATTAGGATATGATGAGAAACTTGCATCAGATATTATTTTCTGGTCTGCACTTGGTGGAATCGTAGGATCAAAAACGTATCATGTGATCGAAAATTTAGATCAAATTATGAGCTCCAATAATCCAATGAGTTTGATTTTCAGTGG
>JAYNUL010000172.1:0-4045 GCA_038281125.1 Fidelibacterota bacterium
TTGTGTGAGGGTGTCGAGATGAAAATTGATAGGGAAGGTAATTGGTTTTATCAAGACTCAATTATTGGAAGAGACAAATTAAAAATTCTATTTTCTAGAATTTTAAAATTTGAAAATAATAGATATTTTTTAGTCACTCCTGTAGAAAAAGTACCTGTAACAGTAGATTTAGCTCCATACATGATCGTTGATTATGAGGTTGATTCAGACCAAAAGAATATTATTTTAAAAACAAATCTGGATTTATCTATACCCTTAGATCAAGATCACAAGCTAGAAGTTAAAAAAATAGGTGGTGAATATATTCCATTTGTTCATGTGAGAAATAATATCGAAGGATTTATCTCTCGATCTGTTTATTATTCGTTAATAGAAATAGCCCTTAGGCAAGATAATGTTTTTGAAGGCCAGCTATCACTTACAAGTTTTGATTGTGTGTTTGACCTAGGCAATATAAACGATTAGTTTGACTCTTCTTCGATCCATTGATAAATATATTTTTCTAGTATATCTAGGGGCAGGGCGCCTCTTTTCAGCACTTCGTGATGAAAGTCTTTAATATCAAAGCTATCACCTAGTTCAGATTCTGCTTTAGCTCTTAGTTCAAGAATTTTTAGTTGACCAATTTTGTATGCTAGGGCTTGTCCAGGCCAATTTATATACCTGTCGACCTCATTCATTACATCTTGTTTTGTTTTTGCAGAATTATTCAAAAAGTAATTTATTGCATCTTGTCTGCTCCAATCAAAGTAGTGCATTCCGGTATCCACAACTAGTCTTATTGCTCGCCACATGTCATAGGTCAGTTGACCAAATCTAGAATAAGGATCTTTATACAAGCCTAAATCATAACCAAGTCTTTCGCTATAAAGCCCCCAACCTTCAACAAATGCGGTAATGCCTCCATACTTTCTAAAATTAGGTAAATCTAATTCCATTGCGAGGGCTATTTGCAAATGATGGCCAGGCATTGCTTCATGAACGCTAAGCACTTCTATTTCATATTTTGGTCTAACTTCAGGTCGATATAAATTTACATAGTAATATCCAGCACGAGAACCATCTGCAGCAGGTCGTTGATAGTATGCTGTTGTCGTATCAGGTGCACTTTCCATAGGGATGGGCTTTAGTCCATAGGGCATAGATGGGAGCACTTTAAAGAGTTTTACTAGCTCTGGATCAATTCTCTTTGAAGTTGCAAGATATGACTCAAAAAGTTCTTCAGGTGTTTCATAGTAGAATTTAGGATTGGTGCGTAAATCATCTAGGAAGGATTTAAACGTTCCCTCCCATTTAACCTCTTTAATTATGGCATCCATTTCATTTCTTATTCTGGCAACTTCTGCTAAACCTATTTCATGAATTTCTTTTGGAGTAAGGTTTGTGGTTGTAAATTTTCTTGCTAAGAATTCATAATATTCTTTGCCGTTCTTAATTTCTTTAATGCCGATGGATTTTCTGCAGGCTTTAAGGTACTCATCTTTAAAAAATCTATGGAGTTTTAAATAAGCAGGAATAACCTTTAACTTTATAGTATCAAGAGCTTTTTGCTGAATTTCTAGAACCTCATCACCATCCATTGATCTATCCATTTCAAGAAAAGCTCTGTAAAAAGGACTATCTTTTGGTTCTACAAAGGCTTGCAGTTCTATTTGTTTATAAACTTTTTGCATGAGAAATCGTGGAGGAACAATTTCTTCTGCAATACCTATTTTTGCTTTTTCAATTGCTGCATCTACTAATACATCTATCTTTGAAATTCTCTCTATCCAATCTAAGTAGTGCTGTTTATTTCTAAGAGGTACTATGCTGGTAGTTTCGTGTTGAAGCTGTATACCACCTCTGTGGCTAAATGGAATTAAAAAGGTCTTGTATGCATGAGACTCTATTAAATTTTCATACTGCTGCTTGAACAATAGGTAATTTACCTTATTTTCCTCAGTGAAGTCACTGATATCCAATTCATCCAATTTATTAATAACAACTAACTGATCTTGATGATCTGAGTAAATTTTTTCAACTGAAGTATCAGACCATTTCGTATTTTGACTGAGATCACCCATGCTTGAGGCATAAACAGGATTATCATTAACTATTTTGGACCACTCTGAATCTAACAAGGACTCAAACTTAATTTGCGAAGATTCAGATGAGCAACTTGCAACAAAAACTAATATAGCAATTAGTTTAATATTGTTCATTACATATTTGGGTAATTCGGGCCGCCGGTTCCCTCAGGTGTGACCCAGGTAATATTCTGTGAAGGATCTTTAATATCGCATGTTTTGCAATGCACACAGTTTTGACCATTGATAACAAATTCTGGGCCTGAATCTTTTTCAACAACCTCATAAACCCCAGCTGGGCAATATCTTTGAGCCGGCTCTGCATACATTGGAAGATTTTGAAGGATAGGAATGGATGAATCTTTCAATGTTAGATGGCAGGGCTGATCTTCTTCATGATAGGTGTTAGACAAGAAAACACTGCTCAATTTATCAAAGCTAATTTTTCCATCTGGTTTTGGATATTCAATAACTGGCATATCGGCTGCAGGTTTTAAGCAAGCATAATCTGGGGTTGTGTGATGAAGGGTAAAAGGTAAATTGCCTCTAAAAATAAGTTGATCGATAGCATTAAAAGCAGCTCCTATTAGCGCACCAAATTTATGAAACATTGGACCAAAATTTCTAGATTTATGAAGTTCTGCATGTATCCAGCTCCCTGCAATCATTTCATCAAATTGCAAGGTACCTTCAGAATCAATGTTATTAAAGATTGCTTCTGCGGCAAGCATTCCTGATTTCATTGCAGTATGAGAGCCTTTAATTTTTGAGAAGTTAAGTGTTCCTGCATTATCTCCTACCAATACTCCGCCAGGGAATTCCATTCTAGGAAGAGACTGAATGCCGCCTTTAATCAAAGCTCTTGCTCCATAGGTCAGTCTTTCACCACCTTCTAAGTATGGTTTAATTGATGGGTGTGTTTTCCATGTTTGAAATTCATCAAAAGGACTTAAATGAGGATTTTCATAATCAAGAGGGACCACATAACCTAGGTAGACTTCATTATTGTCAGCATGGTAGAGATAGGATCCAGCTGGAGTATTTTTTGCGCTAGGCCACCCATTGGTATGTATAACCAATCCTTCTTCATGAACCTCATCTTTAATTTTCCAGACCTCTTTAAAGCCAATACCATAGTGCTGAGGATCTTTACCCTTGTCCAATTCATATTTGGCTATAAGCTGCTTCCCTAGATGACCGCGACATCCTTCTCCAAAGATTGTGTATTTAGCTTTGATATCAATGCCAGCTTCAAATCCAGGTTTTTGCTCACCATCTAGGCCAACTCCCATGTCACCAGTTCGAACGCCAACAACTCTATCATTTTCATAAAGAATCTCGCTAGCTGGGAATCCAGGAAAAATCTCTATACCCATCTCTTCAGCTTGGGTAGCTAGCCAGCGACAAAGATTTCCCAAACTTGTGACGTAGTTACCATGGTTGTTCATAGGAGGCATTACAAAAGAGGGGATAGAAAGTCCAAATTTTTTGAAGAGAAACATTAGTTTATCTTTCTTAACTGGTACATTTAATGGGCAATTTTTTTCTTTCCAATCTGGAATTAATTCATTTAGGGCGGTTGGTTGAAAAACATTGCCAGAAAGAATATGCGCTCCAATTTCTGAGCCTTTTTCAAGCAAGCATATTTCAAGTGGTTTGTTATTTTCTTTGGACAGCTGAGCAAGTTTTATTGCTGCACTTAACCCTGAAGGACCGCCTCCAACTATAACAACATCATATTCCATTACTTCTCTTTCCATGAGTTAGATTCCTCTTTTTTTAGTAGTAAAAAAACATTACAATTATATCCCTTACATAACTATCGAACGAATATCATTATATTAAAAATTGATAAATAATTATAACAAAATATAATAATATCAAAATTAACGAGTCCTTTATATGAAAATAGTAGTACCCATTAAACGTGTTGTAGATTATAACGTGAAAGTTAGACCTCTTGGAGATCAATCAGACGT
>JAYNUL010000173.1:0-1152 GCA_038281125.1 Fidelibacterota bacterium
CCAGAAAAGAAAATTCAATATCTACTTGATACAAAGAAGACCAGGATTTCAATCCGAAAAATGAGAAATTTAATCTTAAATATTGGTTATAGTATTTCTAAAGAAAGTAACTGGTTTATAAGGCCAGCATATTCATTTCGATTTGGTCTCCCTAAGATTATTAATCCATTTTCACGGATACCAATCCTAAATGAAATTTTTTGCAATGGTGTATTATTTCTTCTAAAAAAAGAGGAGGCATAATATGGAATGGTTAGGGGTGCTTCTACTTTATCTTATTTCAGGTTTTATGAAAAAACGCCAGCAAAATAAAAATCGTAAAATTATAGAATCTGATCCAGACTGGGACAATGAAGATTATCTAGAGCCAGAAGAACCATCAAATAATTTTGAGCAGTTATTAAATGATCTGTTTGAACAAAATCCAAAAACTCCAGATTCGAGCTCTGCTGTAAAAGATTTATTGGTATCAGAAAATGAAAACCAGGTTGAAGAAATACCGGAAACACAACTTGATCAGCCTATTGCAAGTGAACAACCTGAAGAGGATGATTTAAGTTTAATCGATGATCAAGTCGATAAATTTGAAGATAAGATCTATCATTCTAAACTTGCAGAAAGAGAAGAATTGCACTTCGGGAATAAGTGGTTAAAAGAGAAAAACTTAAAAGAAGATTTGTTTAATTCTAAAAAATCGCTTAGGAAGTCGATTATAATTAAAGAAATTTTAGATAAGCCACTAGCAATGAGAGATTAGGATATTAAATCGTATACCTTTTTTGACTCAACAATTAAATCTTCTTTAGTTCCGTTATTATGGATGACGTAATCTGCCATGTGTACCTTATCTTCATCAGGCCACTGTAATTCCAATCTTCGTAAAAATTCATCTCTAGTTAAATTGCCTCTTTCCATTACTCTCCCAGTACGAAGTCGAAGATGGCTAGTTACCACCACCACATAATCCATGTGTGCATCTGCTCCAGATTCATAAATCAAAGCTGCATCAACGCAAAAAATATTATGTGCACCTTTGTTTAAAATTTCATCAAAATTTGAATCAATTTTTTTAAAAACATATGGATGAATAATAGAGTTTAATCTTAACTGGTGATTCTCATCTTGGAATGCTATCCTAGCTAGTTTATTTTT
>JAYNUL010000173.1:1252-4022 GCA_038281125.1 Fidelibacterota bacterium
AGACCTCTTTCTTCATAAAAGTCTAACAATGGTGCAGTTTGTTGCCAATAGATTTTTTGTCGGTTTCTAATTATGTTAGAATTATCATCACTTCGTCCAGAATTTTCTCCACGTTTTACCAGTCTCTCCACAAGCGCATCTTCATCTGCGTAGAGGCTTATTGCTCTATCTAAGCTATGGTCGAATGAACCCATAATTTTTTCAAGACCATCGGCTTGATTTAGTGTTCTAGGAAATCCATCTAAGATGTAGCCATCTCTACAATCTGGTTGACCTAATCTCTCATTTACAATGGTAAACAAGAAATTATCTGGGACTAACTTGCCTTGGTCAATATACTTTTTTGCAACTTTACCAACTTCCGTTTTTTCAGCAATCTCTTGACGCAAGAGTTCTCCAGTAGATATGTGAGCTATCCGCAACTTATCCTTAATAATTTTAGCCTGTGTCCCCTTTCCTACACCAGGAGGCCCCATAATTAATAGTTTCATTTTCTCTCCATCATAATAAAAGACCAGCAATGGTTGCTGTTAGCCATGAAGCCAATGCTCCTCCAATCATTGCCTTAAGCGCAATAGCCGATAGATCTCCTCTTCGATTTGGTGCCATACCACCAATCCCCCCTAATTGGATACCTATTGAACCAAAATTGGAAAAGCCACAGAGGGCATAGCTGGCTATAATAGCAGTACGTTCTGAAACTTGGTCATTCATAATGAGATTACTGAGATTAGAGTATGCGATTAATTCCGTTAAGACTATTTTTTCACCCATTAAAGTACCCAAAAAATGTGCTTCATTCCAAGGGACACCCATGGACCAGGCCAGCGGTTGAAAAATGACCCCCAATACTTCTTGCATATTCATTGAAAAAAAATAAACCATGATATAGTTTACCATAGTTATTATTGAAACAAATGCGATTAACATTGCTCCAACATTTGCAGCTAGTTTTAGTCCATCTGTTGCTCCTTGTCCAAGTGCATCCATTGCATTTTCCGACTTTTTATTCTGGGGCAGCTCTATCTTTCCAAATATATCAGAGTGCTCTGTCTCAGGATATATTATTTTTGCCATAACTAGTGCAGCTGGAGCGGACATAATACTTGCTGCCAATAGGTGACCAGCAATACCAGGAATTGATTTGAGCCATAAAACATATAAAGCGAGGACAGACCCCGCAGCAGTTGCAAACCCTCCTGTCATTACAGCCATTAGTTCAGACTTCGTCATACTATTTATGAATGGTCGAATCAATATTGGTGCCTCTGTTTGTCCTACAAAAACATTTGCAGATATGCTCAATGTTTCTGCTCCACTTGTTTTCATACTTATTTGCATAACTTTTGCAACCCACTTTACGACATGTTGAATGATACCAAAATGGTATGTTACCGCTATCAGGCTTGAAAAAAATATGATAACCGGTAACGCACGGAAAGCAAAGTTTACCATTGCTGCATGGTACCCTACATCAGGAATGAAAGATGTAAAGAGAAAGTCACTACCAGCATCTGAAAAGCTAATTAGTTTTTTAAAAATATTATCAATTTTAGAAAATTGATTTTTCACAAAAGGAATCTTCAGAATTACAACTGCAAATAATAGTTGTAGTCCAATACCCCAAAAGACTGTTCTAGATTTAATTGCTTTGCGGTTATTAGATAAAATATATGCAATCCCTAAAAGGAATATCACCCCTATAAAACCAGTGAACTTCATTTTTAACTACCCTTAGGTGGTTGGAAGCAATTTCTGCATCTCGCCTCATATTTATCCATTTCTCCAATAACAACTTGATCGGAATCTTTGGATGTCCTCTGGCTATATGATGCAGGATCCCCACATTCAAGGCAGATAGCTCTTAATTTATCAACATATTCCGCCTCACACATCATGTCAGGCATTGGTCCGAATGGGAGGCCCCTGTAATCTGTATCTAGCCCTGCAACAATTACTCTTTTTTTATTAGACGCCAGCTTTCTGCATACATCTACAATTGAACGGTCAAAGAACTGGGTCTCATCAATGCCAACCACATCATGATTTACTGAGGCATTAATTATCTCTTTTGGATTATCAATTATAAAAGACATCATTTTATCTTTATTATGGCTAACAATATGACCTTCATCATAACGAGAATCTATCTTAGGTTTAAAAATAGAAATGGACATTTTTGCAATTTCAGCTCTCCGTAATCTTCGCATTAATTCTTCGGTTTTTCCTGAAAACATGCCACCACAAATCACTTCTATCCAACCAGAATTTATCGGTGTTAGTGCCATCCTAGCCTTTAATCAACTCTTCGATTTTATTAATAATGTTATAGATATTATCCCCTCCATTTAACATAAGGTCAGAAAACATCTTTGATGGTTCAACATACTTATTATGCATAGGAAGAACAGTGGAATTATATTGATCTTTTATTGATTTAATAGTCCGTCCTCTTTCTCTTACATCTCTCACTAATCTTCTTTCAAGTCGAATATTTTCTGGTGTATCCATAAATAACTTCAGTGTATACAATTTACGAAGTTGTGAAAAGTGGAGTGCAAAAATTCCTTCTACAATTATGATTTTCGCATTTGATATACTAATGGTTTCTCCAAGTCGAACATGGTTAGTGAAATCATAGATTGGAATATTTATTTTATCTCCTTTAGTTGCGTGTTCTAAATGGTTTTCTAATAAATTAACATCAATAGAATTAGGATGGTCAAAGTTTTGTTCTATTCTCTTTTCATAGTTGATATGGCTCAAGTCT
>JAYNUL010000174.1:0-3969 GCA_038281125.1 Fidelibacterota bacterium
TTCCTTAATCCGTATTCCCCACAAAGTATTTGAAAAGAAAGTCCGTTTCCTGTTTCTTTGATGATTGTTAATTTTAAATATGAATACAAGTTACATTTTAATCGGTTTAGCCATAGTTGGTTTTCTAATATATAATAGAGTTTTATCTAACGTGCCAAGTATTTCTTCGGAGGAGAGTCAGAAAGTAATATCGGATAATAATTATAGGTTTTTAGATGTTAGAACAGATGGAGAATATTCAGATGGTCATATTCCAAACTCTATCCACATTCCTCTTCAAGATATTCAGTCAAGAATTTCTGAAATAGAAAAAATAAAAGATAAAAAAATCATCGTTTATTGTAGATCTGGAGCGAGATCTAGCATGGCTTCAAAAACTCTATTAAAAGAAGGATTTGATGTTTCAAATCTCACTGGTGGCATTATGAGTTGGAAAGGAGAAGTAGTCAAATAAATGAAAGGGTATTTTGAATAATGCCAATGTATGATTACTTATGCAACTCTTGCGGTAACAAGTTCGATAAACTTGTATCATTTACAGCATCAAATAAAGATACTGAATGCCCTCGATGTGGCAAGAAAAACTCAAAAAAACAGCTATGTGCTCCAAATATTTCTAATGGAATTGGCAACAAGAAAAGTCAAAACACCTGCAATACATCCTCTGGATTTTCTTGAGCATAATTTCTAACTGTAGTTACAGTAAACTTATTTAAATATTAAACTAGTTAAATGATTAAAAAAAATTTCCTTTGTATAATTTCTATTTTTACGATCAGCTATGCTAGTGAAGTAACTTTTATTGTTGATATGTCTGAAGAAACAATTGAAACTGGAAATGGTAACTATCCAGCAGTCTATCTTTCAGGGGTCGATATTAATGGTCCAAGCGGACTTGAGATGGAGGATAACGGAGATGGTACCTGGCAAATAACAGTAGATCTACAACCAGGAGAATATACGTATAAGTTTAGGAATGGATATTATAACTATTGGGACTCACCTGGTTGGGAAAGTGATAATAGTTTAATTGATGGCGGTTGCGCCCATGGAGCCTATCATGATAGAATGGTAATTGTTCAAAATAGCAATTTAGTTGAAGGTCCCTTTTGCTTTGGGAGTTGTGATGAAATTTGTTTTGATAACCCTGAAATTGAATATTCATTAGTTTGGTATGATGAATTTGAACTAGATGGACCATTAGACCCTTTGAAATGGCATCATCAAACACAATTACCTAATGGGAATAGTTGGTACAATGGTGAAATACAGCATTATACTGATAGGGAACAAAATTCTTATGTTAGTGATGGGACTTTGAAAATAGTAGCAAAGAGAGAAACATATACTGATCAAGGTCACACTAAAGAATTCACTTCAGCTCGACTCAATTCAAAATATGCTTTTACATATGGTAAAGTGGAGGTAAGAGCAAAATTGCCAGAAGGAGTTGGAACTTGGCCTGCAATATGGATGTTAGGACAGAATATTAGTGAACCAGGTGCTTATTGGCAGAACCTAGGGTATGGAACCACTGAATGGCCTTTCTGTGGTGAGATAGATGTAATGGAACATTGGGGGGGCAATCAAAATTATGTACAAAGTGCAATACATACTCCTTCCAGTTATGGAGGCACAATAAATCATGGCGGGCAACATATATCAAACGCAACCGATAGTTTTAATAACTACTCTCTGGAATGGGATGATGAAGAAATGATTTTCAGTGTTAATGGCATTATTCATTACACATACAACCCTCCAATTAAAAATTCTGAAACTTGGCCATTTGACGATCCTCAATACTTACTTTTGAACATCGCAATAGAGCAAAATATTTCACAAAGTTTTACAGAAACAGAAATGGAGATTGACTTTGTTAGGATATATGAGGCTATAACCCTTTCAAACGATAAACATTTAAAGCCAAGTAACTTTTACATACACCAAAACTACCCCAATCCATTTAACCCATTTACGATTTTGAAATATGATTTGCCAGAAGATTCATTTGTAGATATTACTGTTTATAATATGCTTGGTAATGTGGTAAATAATCTGGTAAGCGCCAATCAGTCATCTGGCTATAAGTCAATACAATGGAATGCCACCAATAACCAAGGCAAACCTGTTTCAGCAGGAGTTTATTTATACAAGATTCAAGTAGGTGATTTTGTTGATACCAAAAAGATGATTCTATTGAAATAATTCATGGATGATTTCAAAAATGACATTAGTAAAGAAATTCTCGATTCTCTTACAATGGAAGATCTATGAAATAGCCCTCGGAAAATGTCGGGAGTTTTCTGTTTCATCATTTTTATTCATGACTTAACATAAAGAGAACACAATAGTGGATGACACACCTATAGGCGTGATTTTGGACTAACAATGAATTTATAACTGATAAAGAGATAAATAACTAAACACCTTACACTACTACTATTCATTTAGTTGGCTTGGTGGTAATCGGAACCTGATACCTCCCGAATTGATTATTATCAAACAAGGTACACACACCTGTGGAGCGTATGAGGTTTTATGAAAATCCATAATTGATTAACGTGTTATCTTTTACCAAGTGCCTTCTGCTACTTGTGCGGCAAATGCTAGAATGTCAATCAGACTAATGACACCATCAGCAATAATATCTCCTGCCTCATAAAAACATTCATTTGTTTCATAAGATTCATTTTCCAAGACATCTGACAACAGTAAAATATCATATATATCGAAAGTAGGAACCAGATCATCATCTGATTCGCAACCTGGGGGACATATCAAAGAACCATTAAGATTCCCTAAAGAATAATAATTGGAAAAACTACAGGGATCGCAAGAATTATCAATGCCATCATTATCGTCGTCACCAATATCTATATCTCCAAGACCATCAAGGGCTTCCTCAATAGAGGATGTTATTTCTGCAAAGAACCCTTCACTTGTCAGGGACCCTGATCCTCCGCCTATAATTTCAATGTTTTGGTTTATAACAAAGTAACTTGGAATCCATAATCCAAAGTAATTATTCATCCAAAAGTATGTAGGTAAATCTTCAACCATCCAACTCGAAGCACCAGTTTCAAAATCTGCAATAGGGTAAGTGAGGCCAAATTGATTAACCCAATCATCGCAGGTGTAAGGCTGCCCCCAATCTGCACCAAATCCTATTAATTCAAGACCTTGATCTTTGTATGTATCATATATCTCTTGAGTAATCGGGGCCCCCGATACACATCCAGGTCACCAAGAAGTAAATATCGCTGCAAGAATTATCCTTTGATTACAACCAGTTGTGTCAAAATAGTCATTGTGAAAATAAAGCGTATCATTTTCGCCGTTTGCATTTCCACAGATAGGTAATGAAAAATCATCAACAGGTAGACCTTGACCAGTTAAACAGGAAGATAAAATTATGACCGGTATTATAAATGACGTAAGTATTGACAGCTTTGATTAAACCATTATAAATATTATAAACTTTATACTACAATTAAAACCGAATTGAATTATCATCTATTCCAACGGTTTATCAAATACTATCTTAATAATAATTCATAGGGGAAACTATTTTAAGCACTATATAATTGTGGTTTTTTTCATCTTTGATTATTTCTAATCATTATTATCCATTTAAAGGATACATAATTGGAGGACACACCTAATTATTTGTATAAGATTTTACGTGTCTTACTTAATCCGTATTCCCCCCAAAACATTTGAAAAGAAAGTAAGCAAATACCATTTTTTGAAATATCATAAAATGATTAAAAAAATTTGGATTACTGTTTTCCATATTTTTTATTAAGTTGGTTTTGAAAATAAAAAGAACAAGGAACAAAATGATGTTTAAAATAAAAAGTAAACTAATCACTAGCATTGCTCCAATTTTTATTCTGTTCATTGGATGTGAAGACAGCACTCCACAGGCAGGAATTTCATACAGAATTGAAGCTACCTCTTTAACAA
>JAYNUL010000175.1:0-3950 GCA_038281125.1 Fidelibacterota bacterium
CTGCAAATTCTCTATAAAATTGTTTAGTTCTAGTAAAAAGATGTGGCTGGAAAACAGCTACTATTCTTCTGTCCCATCCAGACCTTGCAGTTTTAAGGGTTGCTTCTACCTCTGTTGGGTGGTGAGCATAATCATCTACAACGAAAATTTCATTGTGAACTCCTTTGATATCAAATCTTCTCCTTACTCCCGAATATGCTTGGATTCCTTTTGAAATGTTTCTAAATGAGAGGCCCATTTCTAAACCTAAAGTGACGGCTGCTAAGGAGTTTAGTATGTTATGTTCCCCAGGAACATTTAACTCAATTTCTCCCAAGCATTCCTCCGCGCGAAAAACAGTGTATGTGGATTTGTTTTCATGAAATCGTAGGTTTTTCGCTCGATAGGCCGCATCCCTTGACCGTCCGTAGGTGATCATGGGCCTCTCAATTTTTGTAATAATTTCTTGGACTGCAGGTGAATCGATGCATGCAATTATTGCTCCGTAAAAAGGAACAGATTTACAGAAACTTATAAAAGCATCTTGAAGGTCTCCTAAACTATCATAGCAGTCCATATGCTCTAATTCAATATTTGTAATTATTGAAATAGTTGGTTTTAGTGCTAAAAAACTTCTGTCAAATTCATCAGCCTCTACTACAATAATATCACCCGATCCTAATTTTGAATTGGTGTCTAGATTATGCACTAGGCCACCAACTACTAAAGTTGGGTCCATTTTCGCATAGGATAAAACGGTTCCCACCATTGAGGATGTTGTAGTTTTTCCGTGTGTGCCACCTATCGCTATACTTGTCTCTTTGACAGATATCAATTCACCTAGCATTTCTGCTCTGCGAATAACTGGTATACCTTTTTGTTTTGCACGCATTATTTCGGGATTTTCAAGAGAAACTGCACTTGAATAGACTAAGACGTCAATATCATTAGTTACATTATTTATGTTATGACCAATTCGAATATCTACACCCATTCCCCTTAATCTCTTAACATTTTCGTTTTCACTAATATCAGATCCAGAAACACTGAATTTTAGATTCATTAGTAGCTCAGCAATACCGCTCATTCCAATGCCACCAATACCCACGAAAAAGATGTTATTTATTTTTCTAAATTTCATTAATTATGATTTTTCTAAGATGTGGTCTACAATAGTATTTGTTGCAAATGGTCTGCCTAACTTACTGGATGAATTTCCCATTTTCTCTAGCTTATCATCATTGTGAATCAGATTCATTATATCGTACAATAATAACTTTGGTGTTAATGTTTTTTCATCAAGAATATGAGCTGCATTATGATTTACTAGGGACTCTGCGTTCTTCTTTTGATGATCTCCGGCTGCAAATTTGAAAGGAATTAATATTGAAGGCTTTCCACAAACAGTAATTTCTGCCAGTGTTAGGGCTCCACTTCTACAAACAATAAGATCGGAAATAGCATAAGCATCAGCCATATTATTTACAAATGGTACAATTCGAATATTTTTTGATTCCAAATGATTATATTTTTGAAATTCTAAATCACCGGTTTGCCAAAGTAATTGAATTCCACTATGAGAAATTTTTTCAGCAATTTTACTTATCATCCTGTTTAGATATGCTGAGCCTTGGCTACCACCAAATAAGAAAATTGTTTTATTTTCCTCTTTAAATCTAAATTCATGAAATCCATTCCTTTTGTCACCCTCTCCAATACCTTTTCTAACTGGATTACCAGTAACGACAGTATTATCACCAAAAGCATGATTAGGTTCTTCAAATGCGATACATATCTTATTTGCTTTATTTGCAAACAACCTAGTTGTGATTCCTGGAAACGAATTTTGCTCTTGAAGTATGATAGTTGTGGAATCATTTTTTCTCGAGACCACGTATAGAGGTATTGCTGAAGCATATCCTCCTGTACCGATAACAACCTCAGGTTCGAATTCTTTTAATATTTTATTTGTTTTTATCAAGGATTTAACTATTCGAAATGGTAAAATTATATTCCTAAGTATACTTGTGACACTGAAACCTCTCTGGAATCCCCTTATAGGGAGTAAGGTATGCCAAACATCTTTTATCGGAAAAACTTTTGATTCAAGACCAAATAAAGATCCAACATAATGTATTTTTGCTTCTGGCATTCGTCTTTGAATTTCCTCACCGATTGCAAGTGCCGGAAATAAATGGCCACCTGTTCCACCGCCTGTTATTAAAATATTTTTGCTAGCCACGTAAAACTGGACTCCAACCTTTTTTACTACCAACCGACCTTCGTGATTGAGATATATTAAGTAAAATGCCCATCATTGCCATGTTGACCACCATCCCTGAGCCACCATAGCTAACCATGGGCATTGGAAGACCAGTTACCGGAAAAATGCCAGTAACTACTGCTGCATTAACAAATGCATACAAAACTAAATTAAATGCAATTCCAATTGATAAGAATATTCCAAATGGATCAGTGCAGTTCTTTGCTATTTTTAAACCTCTTATAAAAATCAAAAGGAAAAGTGTTAAAACTGGGACAGTACCAATTACAAATCCAAGCTCTTCGCCAATGATTGCAAAAATAAAATCTGTATGTGGGGTTGGGAGAAAATGATTCTTTTCAATGCTATTACCTAGCCCAACTCCAAAAACACCACCATTACCAAGACTAATTAAAGACTGATTTGCTTGGTATCCTATTTCAGTATTATCACCAATTCCCAGCCAACTTAAAAATCTTTGTTTTCTATATTCTCTTGATAGAAGAATAGGAATACCTACTAACATTGCACATGCACCAGCTGCAGATAGTTGACTTATGCTTGAACCACCAATAAATAAAATAAGAACACCTATAGTTCCTATCATTAGTGCGGTACTGTAGTCAGGTTGAATGATAATTAGTGTCATTATTATACTAAGAATACCTAAAGCAGGAAGGAGCCCAAGTTGAAAATCCTTAAGTTTATCTCTCTTCTTATCAGCATAATACGCCATATATAAAATCACAGAAAATCTTGCAACATCTGAAGTCTGTATTGAGAAAGAGCCTACATAAAGCCATCTTGCGGGTTTATACCAGGAATAACCTTTTCCAAGATAATATAATTTTGTTACAATTAATAAAAGAATTGAGAATGCAATAAGATATGGTGCTATTTCTTTGAGTTTTCTATAATCAAAGGTTAAAAAACCAAAAAGAAAGAAAACTCCAACAAGAAGTCTTTTTAAATGGTTTTGCAGGTACAACATATCAGTACGTCCATTTGAAGATGAAAACGATTCATACCAACTAGCACTATATAACATAACTGTACCAATAATGGCTAATATGCATAAGAAGACTAGCAAATTCCGATCATATCTTTGAATAAATAAATCAATCATGATGTTGTTAAATTTCTTATTATTGATTTAAAATGATTTCCTCTCTCCTCAAAATTTGAAAATTCATCATAACTGGCGCAACCCGGAGATAATAGTACAATATCTCCGGGAGCAGCCATCAATTGGGCTTTTTTTACTGCAGAGCTAAGATCAGTTACTTGCATTGATCTCACCGCATCCCCTAAAGCAGTATTTATTTGCCCACCGGCATCTCCGTATGAGACAATGTCTCTAACATGACTTGACTTGATATGTGGAAGGAGTAGCCGAAAATTTGCACCTTTATTTAATCCACCTAGAATTAAAATAATTGGCTGTTTATAAGTGTTTATCGCAACAATGACAGAGTCAATGTTTGTTGCCTTTGAATCGTTTATAAATTCAACCTCATTGATGGTTCTAACGTATTCTAGACGATGCTCAACACCTTTGAACTCTTTCATGGACTTAACTATTTGATTTTGAGAAATCCCCATCAAATGAGAACATGTAGATGCTGCTAAAAAGTTTTGGAGGTTATGTTCTCCTGGAATGTTTAACTCATCTACGTTAAGAAGTTTGTCATCAGATGGTCCAATAATA
>JAYNUL010000176.1:0-3907 GCA_038281125.1 Fidelibacterota bacterium
ATTGAAAACTTTAACTATTAATAGGTTTAACTCCTTTTAAAAAATGCTATTTAAATGTGATCTCGATCACCAAAAGATTTTAACCCTAAGGGAATCTTCATTGTATAAACGTATTCAATATACAATGTACTTGGTAAGGTACGTTTGGTATGTAGAAAACGGGGCATAATTTGCTTGATACGCTTACCTCATTTGTGGATTATGCCCCTCTTTAATTCTATCTTGCTTTATCTATTGCTTTGAATGCCAGTATGCGAGACCAATGAAGACAAATTGAAACGGTAATCTTCCCCACGCAATTAATGGAGATATGCCCAGTGCTTCTCCATTTGTTTGAGCTAAATAAATATTTGCCGGATATACACATACTAATAGTACTATAAGACCCTTTGCAGCAATGCTTTGAAACCTTGGAATCATTAAAAGAACACCAAGAAGTATTTCGAAGAATCCACTAATATATACAAGTTCATATTTATATGGTAAAATTGGAGGTATAATTTGAACGAACCAACTAGGGTCTTGAAAATGCTTAATGCCAACAATAACGTAAAATATCCCCATTACAAAGACACTTACTATCTTGACCAAGATTAACATTTATACATCTATATTTGTTTTTTCATTGGGATGGGTCATCATTTCCAATGTCATCGGTTTTAACAAGTAGAATATCCATCCCAGTTGAACCACCAGTATTACTTTGCCCAACTATAGCATAGCCTCCATCCGATGCCTGTAAACCGCAAAAAGCCCTATCATCTCCACTACCTCCGTAATATTCCTGCCACTCCAAGTCACCATTTGAATCTGTTTTTATGAGCCAAAAGTTAAATCCCCCCATGGATCCATAAGAGTCTGTATAGCCAGAGATTATATAACCTTGATCAAGAGTTTCAACAATATGCCTTCCTTGATCAGTTCCAAAACCTCCATAGGTTCTAGACCATAACTCATTACCATCCGAATCAGTCTTCAATAAATATGCATCATTATTTCCGTTACCAAATGACTCTGTATGGCCAATGATAATATATCCATTATCTGATGTTTGTTGTAGTGATCTACCAGCTTCAAAGTTTTCACCTCCATAGGTTTTCTGCCATAGCATTTCGCCAGTGTTATCGACTTTGAAAAGCCAGAGGTCTCCACTGCTATCATTTTGCGATCTTGTAACTCCGGTTATTACAAAACCTCCATCGTTTACAGGAACTATAGAAAATCCTTGGTCATTTAGGCTGCCCCCAAAGCTACTTTCCCATTCAAATTCACCAGTATTATTTACCTTTATAAGATAGCAAGAACTATTTCCAGTATTTTCATTAGTAATCTCACCGACGACAATGAAACCTCCATCATTTGTAATTCCTATCGAATTTGCTATTTCGCCACGTGTATCTCCATGTGTGGTCTGCCATTCAACATTCCCTTCGGAATCAGTTTTCATTATTAATATATCTTTACTGAAATTTGTGTTCGAAATTGAAAAACCCGCCATGACAAAACTACCATTTTCTAATTCTATTGCCGTATTTACTCTATCATTTGAGCTGTAGGTATAGTCCTTCCTCCATATTTGCTCGCCCATGTTATCAACCTTTAACATGAGGACATTGCTGTAATCATCTCCAAGCAGGCTTGTATTACCAACAACAAGATATCCATGATCATTGGTTTGGATAAGGTAGCGACCATAATCAAAACTGGCATCGTTATACGTATTACTGAAAATAAACCAGGAGCAACCTTTTCTAATATTACTTGATGTGGAAAGTCCCCAATAGTCTTCAGTAACTACTTGATAATATCTATATTGATTCAATAAGGCTTGGTGATCAAAGGTGATTATACCAATATCATTTGTCTCAAAAATGTTTTGGCTATTAAGCATATCTGGACTGACAGATTCGAAAAGTTTGTATGATTTAAAATCATTATTCGTGTTTGCAGTCCAATTTATATTGAGGAGACTATCAACTAATTCAATGTTTCTCATTGAAGATCCTGACGGTGGTTCATCAAGAATAAAATAACCGTTCCCAATTGAATTGTAGCCGTGGATATCTTCAACCTCTAACCAGTACCAGGAAGGCTCTACGGGGTTAAAATCATATATTTTAATAATGGTATCAGAAATATTTGTTAGTGTTACCAGAGGGTATTTTTGAGAATCAATATTATCAGATGTTAATAATTTATAATTTAAAAAATCCTCATCCGTTGTTGAATGTATAGTGATGGTCATTTCTGTCTGAGTATAGGTAATTGTTTTAATATTTAAACTTTGTGGATATGAATTTGAATTATCTACTAAAACTGAAACAGAGGTACTGAATGAAATATTATTGTTTATATCCTCAGCTTTAACCATTAATAAATGTTCTGTACTGTCTTGGTACGGAACAGTATTCCATGAGAACTCATATGGACTTGAGCTGTCTTTAATGCCTGTTGACAAACTATCTATCCATAGTTCAACAAATTTTACAGAATCATTATCAGACGCTTCACATTGTATAGTAATTACTTCTGAAACTGAAGAAGATTGTTCAGGAAACAAAATGGAGACATAGGGAGGACTGGTATCTTTATCATCTTCACAGCCTTGATAAATCAGGCTGAGAAATAGTAATCCAATAAAAGCGGTTTTTTTCACCCTTTTGAACTAGAAAAATGGGTAATAATTGATCACAGGCTTTACAAAAAGAAGAAATCCAAAATATCAAATCACTTCTGGAACATAATTATAGCTTGATCTAGGAGGCCTCTCATAGTTTTGTTGCTGAACTCTATCTGGCATTATCACCTCAGGATGTTCTATTTCATGGTAGTCAATTAAATCAAGTAGATGGCTGATACAATTGAGTCTTGCTTTCTTTTTATTGTCTGACTCAACTACAAACCAGGGTGATACCTGAGTATCGGTATGTTCAAACATGTTATCCTTTGCCTTAGAATAGTCATCCCAACGATTAACAGATTCAAGATCCATAGGGCTCAACTTCCAGCCTTTAGTTGGATCTGCTGCACGTGCTTTAAATCTCTTCATCTGTTCCTCTGCGCTTACAGAAAACCAGTATTTTATTAGCTGCGTCCCTGAACTAATTACCATTCTTTCAAATTCAGGACAGGTCTGTAAAAAGTTAACGTATTGTTTCTGAGTGCAAAAGCCCATTACTTTTTCAACACCACCACGGTTGTACCAACTGCGGTCATAGATTACTATCTCGCCTGCTGCAGGTAAATGATTGATATACCTTTGGTAGTACCACTGAGTCCTCTCGCGATCGGTAGGAGCTGCAAGAGCAACCACTTTACAGTACCTAGGATTTAGTTTTTCTGTGATTCTTTTTATGGTCCCACCTTTTCCTGCTGCATCACGACCCTCAAAGACAATTGCTATTTTCTTCCCATTTTCAATGACCCAATCTTGAAGTTTGACAAGCTCAATCTGAAGGTCTTGTAGCTTTTTGTTGTATTTTTTTTTGAATTCTTTTTTGTCGCTCATGGATTATCTCATTTATTTTTTATAGAAAAAGAACTAAATCATTAAAAACATTGATACAATTAATCTAATGAAATTCCATTAAACAAAAAACCCTCCTAACTTGACACTTTAAAATGAATTGTATTCAGATTAACTAGTTGTGATATCAGTCATAGAAATACCAACGGATATTAATTCCTCATTTACCTTAGGAGCATCAAAAGGTCCTCCGATTATTAAAAAACAATTTGATTCTGAGGCAACAAATAAATTTTCTGAAAACGGTTTTGATTTAAGAAAAAGGTACAATTGGAAGAGTGTTAAGAGCTTAGACCATGAAAGTAGAGATAATACCTTTAAGCTAATATCCAAAACCATTGAAACTGAATTACATAAAAGTAGATATTGTATTTCCATAGG
>JAYNUL010000177.1:0-2348 GCA_038281125.1 Fidelibacterota bacterium
CTAATTAAATGAATAATGTGAGGCATCATTCCAAGCATAATATCATCATGATGAGGGCCAGTATGGTAATAGGTTTGATTCTTTTCAGGCCTTATTCCCTTTTGAACTTTCTCATCTATGCTTCTAATTATTTGGTGAACAGTATCTTCATTTAACCCAGGTATATTGCTACATACCTGATCGTTTTGCAAATCTTCCAATGACAATTTTGTACCATAAGTTTTTTGTTTTTTTGCAAGTCTTAATAATGCTCTCTGCTGTTTAACCATGGACCATTCACCAATCTCCCAATATCGATTATCTAAATCGTGAAGCATTTTTGCTGCACCAGTTGTGATGTAAAACCTGCTATTTTCAAGGGCCTGAAGACAAGTTGCCGGATATTTAACATCCTCCATACTCTCGAGCGATTGTTTAACAATAGGAGCTTTGGCTTCCCCTGCTGCAATTATAATGGCTGTAGCATTCTTGTTATATGTAATAGTCCCTAAACCAATTGTAATAACCAATCGATTACCACTTACCTCGATTCCGCCAAGATCAGTAGCTGCTGCTGCCTGTGTTTCAAAATTTGTAGCCATTAACCTGGTAGTAGAATTATGATCCGATCCTCTGACGTTAAATGCTATGTGCCCATCAGGGCCAATACCACCAAGAAAAAATCCAATACCGCCAAGATCTCTGATCTTTTTCTCATATTCATTACACCATTGATCAATTAGAAAAAGGGATTCCTGTTGTTTTTCCTCTAACTGATTTGATGGATCTTGGTGCCTTAAGCTGAGGTTTATAATTCCTTCAGGAAAAATTTTTGAATAGTGCTCCCCGCGATAAAGTTGTATATCATCAGCATTTATTAGAAGTGCATTGCCAAGAGGCACATTAAAACCATTGAGATAATACTTAGTAATATAATTTGAAAAACTGTTCTGCTGGCTTGGATCTAAAGGATAAAATTCGTCAATTTGAACAAACGTTAATTTTGAGAGATCTGGTTTGTCTTTGGTAGAAAAACCGTGCTTCTTAATAATATGTTCTACATTTGGATTACCCCAATTATTTAATAGGTAATGTGTCCACTTTATAAAATACTCCGGTGTTTTTCCTGTGGGCAAGCTGATTACGCCTTCAGGGTTTTCAATAACCCATTCCAAGAACCTCAAGGAAACGATAAGACCAAGGTCTGGAAAATTATCAATTAAGATATAAGGTATTCTTGTAGTCTGATCTTTGATAACCTGCTTATCAAAAAATGTTTGTTCAACTTTGGTCCAATTAAATTTTTTCATTTCATTTAAGGTATAAGATTTTTGTAGTAGCATTTATCCTCTCACCATTTAATGAAATGAAAAATACTCCTGAGCCAATATCGCTAATTATACTATTGACATTCCAATGGTACCGGTGTCGGCCTTTACTTTTATTACCTGAAAAAAGATTTTCAATAAATTCACCGCGCAAAGAATATATGTCTATATTTAAAAATTCATCATTTGGTAATTCGAATTCAATCTTGCAATTAGAGTTAAAAGGATTTGGATATGCTTTTATAGATATTGACTCTGGAAAAGGGTTAATATGTTCTAAATCATTTTCTAGATAGTACTCACCTATCGACTGAATTAGCTCCTGATCACCATTAACTATGTCATAACCTAGAGCCCATATCATTACCCCTCCAAGGTTCTGGGTTTTAGCATATTCACACTTAAATCCAATAGACTCTTGATTATCAAATGTAATTATCTTGGATTCATCATCTTTGATAAGGTATGGACAAAATGCATTATTATCCCAATGGTAGCTCCAGCCATTATCTATTAAGGGAACAATCTCATGATACCACATATCCTCTACCGTACCTGAAAAAGGTTGATTTATGTCATAGGTTGAATACTTTTTGCCCCAAAATGGGATACCTAGATTTATTTTTTCTCTCGGAATTTCCCTTGTAGTTGCTAAGTAGCCTATTCCTGTACTGCATGAACCGTCAGAATCCCCCGGTGGCGATTGGAACAGAGGTGAATTATGTCCTGCATTGGAAGACCATCCTCCATGAATATCATAGGTCATAGCATTAAAAAAATCAATGTGCGATTTTAAAAAGTTGAAATCATACCACTGGCCAGACCAGTTCGATATTGGTACTGCCATTGTAATAAGTAATTCACTGTCAAAATCATTAAACATTGAATCCATTTCAGCAACCAACAGGTTTAAATACTGACGATTCTGAGTAGAATTAGGATGCTCCCAATCTAGATCAACTCCATCATATCCATAATTATCACAAATATCAATTAAATTATTAATGAAATCATTTCTTAAGGATGGTGACGAAACAACAG
>JAYNUL010000177.1:2448-3882 GCA_038281125.1 Fidelibacterota bacterium
ATTCTTGGCAGTGCTGCTTCAGTACATGATCAATCTGATTGGCAATTAGTACTTAGCAGTATGCATTTTAAAGCAATTGCAAATGACATCCCAATACTTGGTATTTGCTTTGGACACCAATTTTTAGCGCATAACCTTGGAGGAAAAGTTGATTATTTATGGAATAAAGAGAAGAAAAAAGGTATAAGAGAAATTTGTGTTACAAATAGTAGCCTTATTGATTCTAATAAAACTTTCAATCTAATCTATTCGCACCAAGAGGGTGTAGTAGAGTGCCCTGATAATTTTTTCGTATCAGCGTCAAGCGAATTGGTAGAAATTGAAGCAATTAACCATAGTTCAAGGGCAATATGGGGATTCCAAACTCACATAGAGGCTTCATTTTCATTTGCCCAGAGGCATGGTATCAGTTTTGATGAGTATCAAACTACAGATAAAGATGGAACGACCTTGATGAAATCATTCTTTGATAAAATATAAAGTCATCATCATGAAAAATATTTGTTTTTTATTTATTACTTTTTTTTGCTTTTCTTGCATGTCACTAAGTCCTATAAAACAAGGTTTACAAAAAAAAGATCTAAAGAAATTCATTTCTTCCTCCATTCAAAAAAGTGAACTGAGCGAAAGTATTTCAGTAAAAATAGTATTACTCGATAATGGAGAGACTCTTTTTGAGCATAACAGTAAAAAACTAATGACTCCAGCTAGTAATATTAAATTATTTACTTCCGCTGCAAGCCTACATTACCTCGGCAAAGAACATGTATTTGAGACAGCAATACTTAAAAGTAAAAATAATATTATCCTAGTCGGTGGTGCTGATCCTGATTTGTCATTAAAAGTGGTTGATTCTTTAGCAGGTCTAGTTTCAAAGGATCTGAGACTAATTGATACTCTATTTATTGACGGAGGACTTTTTGATGATCGCTACTATGGAAAAGGTTGGATGTGGGATGAAGGCTCAGAGGAATACTCAGCGCCAATTAACGCACTTGTATTAAATAACAATTGCATTGACTTCGAGTATTCACCAAATGAAATAGGACTTCCTGCAAAAGTCAATATTTATCCGAAAACCGAATATATTACCTTAGAAAACAATTCTATTACAGTTAACGACACGGTTGATTTTAAAAAGCTTAGAATTGATAGAAACTGGGTGGATAGATCCAATGAATATTTGATAACTGGTGAAATATTACAATGGAGTGAAAAGGATACGGTAAAGAAAAACATTGAAAAACCGAACCTCTTTTTTGGAACTGTCTTTAAGGAGTTATTGGAATCGCACGGTTTAATTGTCAATGAATTATTTATAGGAAACACAATAGGTACTAAGGATACAATCTTAATACATAGATCAAGACCACTCTATGATCAGCTAGAAGATATGATGCATAATAGTAAAAATTTAACATCTGAGCTACTGAT
>JAYNUL010000178.1:0-3870 GCA_038281125.1 Fidelibacterota bacterium
TTTTGGGATATGTTGTGATAACATTTTTAGGTTATTTAATGACTGACATAACCCACTTTTATATTCTTGCTGGTTTAATTGGGTTATTTCAAGGGGGCATACAATCACTCAGCAGGAGCCTTTTCACAAGGCTTGTCCCGCCCAATAAGGAAGCAGAATTTTTTGGTTTCTATAATATGTTAGGGAAGTTCGCAGCAGTGGTGGGACCCATTTTAGTAGGATGGATTACTGTATTTACTGGAAATCCGAGAGCAGGAATTCTTTCTATAGTTGTGTTATTTATTTTTGGAGGTTTATTACTTAGCAGAGTCGACTTTAAAGAGGGTGAAAGAATAGCTCATGAGTTTGGTGAAAATTAAATGCCTAAATATATTGATTTAGAAAAGTGTTGTGGTTTAATTTTAAGTAAGATTTGGCCCCGTTGACGTGGCGTGCTCTTCAGGGAAAACAATTTTTTCCGAGGGTTCTTCGACGGGGCATTTTTATACGTTTTTTCCAAAAAAAACTTTCAATTATTTAAATATGAGTCTTAATTAATAATGAATTCACCAGTAATAAAATACTCTCAGATTGTAATGCCTCAAGATGCTAATGTCCTGGGAACTCTTTTTGGAGGACAGATGGTATCTTGGATGGATATTGCTGCGGCAAAAGCAGTACACCGTTTTTTAAAAGGAACCCCAGCTGATGCTGCATTGACAAGAGCCATCGATGCGATAGAGTTCAAAGAGACGGTTCATGTGGGGAATTGGGTAAATTTTGAGGCCCAAATTGTATCAACTGGAAAGTCATCCATAAATATCCAAATTGATGCATATAAAGAAACAAAAAATGTTGAAAGGTTATTAGCCTGTACTGCGAGATTTACTTTTGTCTCAGTAAAAAAGTTACAAGATGGTTCCTATGAAAAGGTAGCCCATGATAAAAATCACTAATGTGTTCCTATGAGTAATAAGTATCTTCCAAATTCTAATTTTGCCTCAAAGTCCCATATCTCCAATATGGATGACTACAAAAGAATGTACGAAAGTTCTATTAATGACCCATCGGGTTTTTGGGAGAAAGCTGCTGAAAGAATATCTTGGTACGAATCCTGGAATGCTGTCAGTAATCATGATTTTGTTAATGGAAAAATAGAGTGGTTTGCAGGAGGGAAGTTAAATGCTTGCTATAACTGTATTGACAGGCATATTGAACAAGGGCATGGAGAAAAGACTGCAATCATTTGGGAGGGTAATGATCCAAATCAATCCCAAAAGTACTCCTACAATGATCTGCTCAAAGAAGTATCAAAATTTTCTAATGCACTTAAAGAACTTGGAGTTCAAAAAGGTGACCGAGTATGCCTATACATGCAGATGATTCCCGAACTCGCAATAGCAGTATTAGCTTGTGCACGAATTGGAGCAGTTCACTCTGTTGTGTTTGGTGCATTTTCAAGTGATTCATTAAAAGAGCGAATTAATGATTCAAAATGTAAAATTCTAGTCACCCAAGATACGGGTGTTAGAGGAACCAAGCAAAACATCCCTATGAAATTAAATGCTGATAACGCTGTTCTTGACACGCCATCTATTGAGCACGTAATTGTAGTTTCTCGTACTGGAGAGCCAATTGAAATGGATTCAAATAGAGACATCTGGTGGCATGAAGCTATTTCGAATGTATCTTCAAAATGTGATCCAGAGATTATGGATGCTGAGGATCCATTATTTATTTTGTACACATCAGGCTCCACAGGTAAACCAAAAGGAGTTTTACATACTACTGGAGGATATCTAACATATGTATCACTAACTCATGAATTAATTTTTGACTACCACCCAGATGATGTCTATTGGTGTACTGCAGACTTAGGGTGGATAACAGGGCATTCGTATATAATCTATGGCCCGCTTAGCAATAGGGCTACTACTTTGATGTTTGAAGGTGTACCAAATTACCCTGATTTTGGTAGGTTTTGGGATGTAGTTGACAAGCATAAGGTAAATCAGTTTTACACTGCCCCTACTGCACTTAGAGCGTTAATGAAAGAGGGAGATGAGTGGGTTAAATCAAGAGACCTTTCTTCCTTGAAACTTTTAGGCACTGTTGGTGAACCAATAAAAGAGCCAGAATGGAAATGGTATTTTAGCATTGTTGGAAATGGCAATTGTCCTATAGTTGATACCTGGTGGCAGACAGAAACAGGCGGTATCCTTATCTCTCCATTTCCTGGAGCAACTCCAACCAAACCGGGTTCGGCTACATTACCCTTTTTTGGTGTTCAACCTGTTTTATTGTCAGAAGAGGGCAATGAAATTAGTGGAAATGATGTATCAGGACTTTTAGCCTTAAAAACTTCATGGCCTGGACAAATGCGGACTATTTATGGCGATCATGCAAGGTTTATTGAAGTATACTTTTCTCAATTTTCAGGATATTATTTTACGGGTGACGGTGCTAAAAGGGATGAAGATGGCTACTACTGGATTACCGGAAGGGTTGATGATGTTTTAAACGTATCAGGACACAGAATAGGAACTGCTGAGGTTGAGGGCGCCATTGGTAAAGCAGATGGAGTTGCTGAAGCAGCAGTCGTAGGTTTTGCACATGACATAAAGGGTCAGGGGATATATGCATTTGTTACCCTGATGACAGGAACAACCGGATCAGATGAGGTACGAGATGCAATACTTAAAGCTGTAACAAAAGAGATTGGCCCTCATTCAAAACCTGATAAAATTCAATTTACACCTGCACTTCCAAAGACACGCTCTGGAAAAATCATGCGTAGAATTTTAAGAAAAATAGCAGAAGGTGATTTAGAAAATTTGGGAGACATATCAACACTAGCTGATCCGGGTGTTGTGCAAAACTTAACTAAAGAGAGTTTGTAACTTTTTTATTCATTTCTCTTACTCTTTGGGTAAGAATCATGACTATTTGTTTCATTATTTCAGGATTTGTGGACATCAATTCATAAAATCCCTCTTGATCAATTTTTAATAAAATACTGTCTACTATTGCTAAGGCACCTGCAGAACGAGGCTCTTGATCAAGGAGTGCCATCTCCCCAATGCAATCCCCCTCCTCAAGTATCGTAATGGATCTTTCATTTTGCGTAACACTAATTTTACCATTTATTATAATATACAGTGAGTCACCATGTTCTCCTTGATCAAATAGTTTTTCATCAAAACCAATTTCAACTTCCTCCGCAAGTTGAGCGATTTTTGATAAAATATCTCCTGGAATATTTTTAAACAAATTAACTGATTTTAATAATAATGTTTTTTCAAGCACTGAAAACATATTACTCGACTCCTTATTTGAAAAATTATTTGACATGTAGATCCTGCTTAAATATACTTTTTCATTATCTGAAAAATATTTATAAGTAAGAAAATTTTTTGGTAATTGATTCCAATCGATATCTCTCAAAACATCATCATTACCGGAATTAATTAAAAATTGGATTGCAATAACTGTTTTCCAATAGTGGGGATTTTCAACCCAGAATTTCAGCATCTCATCTTTTGACATTTCTTCCTTTCCAAGAATAGTTGATGCAATAGAAAGGGGATCTGCTTCAGGATCAATAAGTGGTAGAACCAGATTTTTTGCCTGATTTGAAAAAGTAGTATCTACCAATTCAAGTACAAGGGGAAGCAAATCCGTATCTCTATTATCTATATATCGTATATAGGACTCAATCGGTATAGTCGGGTCTTCTAATGTTCCTAGTTTTAGTATTAAATGTCTTAATATTTTTAGATCATGTTCTATGTGGTCAATTAACAGAATATTACTTTGAATAGATATCAGTTGGTCCTTGAAAAGGTGTAACTGATATGCTCTTTTAGACAATATGTTAAGGACGCCTCTTAT
>JAYNUL010000179.1:0-3850 GCA_038281125.1 Fidelibacterota bacterium
AATCACCTTCTGCTATAATTTTATTTCCTACAGCAGATAATGGGAAAACAATTTTACCATCGGTGACTTTAATTCTAAGCGTTTCCTGCGAATTATCATCCTTTATTTGGACCCAACAACCTTTCATTGGACAGACTTCGATGATTGAACCTGAAATAAGAAGCCTTTTATCAAGGTATTTATCAGAATTAGATAATAATTGACTAACCTCAATTATTTCTTTTTTGGATAAAATGTTACCATAAAAACCAATAGGATTTTTTTTATTAAGTAAATCGTTTTCTGTTTGTTTGGATGAACATCCAAAAAATATAGTTAGAGATATTGAAAAGATTAACTTTAAAAACATCTATAAATCTACCAATCTAAAATCGTAGTTTAAAATAATGATTATTATTCTCTTTAGATAAAATGTTAAATAAAGCCGTCATAATTAAGTTAGATATTTTTATTTCAAAATATATGAGTAACTATGGAATACTGTTATTAAGGTATTCACTAGCAATGATATTTATTGGGTTGGTCTTTTGAAGCCATTAGGTATCAGCCCCGCTCAAGAGTTAGTTGAAAATACTGTATATTGGTTTGAAGATAAGGCTTTATTCGTAAAGTTCCTCGGTTGGTGGGAGATGGTAATTGGATTAACAATTTGCTTTCGACCTTTAATTAGAATATCAATATTTTTATTATTTTTGCAAATACCTGGTACGTTTCTACCGTTGGTTTTACTACCAGAAGTGTGTTTTACAGATTTTCCATATGGACTTACATTAGAGGGACAATATATCGTTAAAAACCTAATAATCATTTCTTCGGCTTTGGTGATCGGTGGAACCGTTAGAAAAAATATTCCTGATAGAACTAAACAACATACATACATTTGAAATTAGTTAAGTTAACCTCATTCATATTTGTTTCTACAATAATGTGGTATTGCAACCAATCAGTAACCATTGAAAGCAAGGATGCGGTTAATTTGGTTGATAATAGTGAATATTACTTCCTAGATGTCAGGACCATGCGCGAACATGCTGATGGGGCAATACCAAATGCAGACTGCATACCCTTGCAGGAAATAGAACAAAGTCTTAGTGAGCTCAATGATCATAAGGATAAAAAAATCATAGTATATTGTAGAAGTGGGAATCGATCTGGGAAAGCTACAAAAATTTTAAAAGAAAACGGTTTTGATGCATTCAATTTGATTGGTGGGATGAATTCTTGGGAAGGTGATATTGTTTCTAATTAAGTATTTTATTACGGGATAAATGGACCGAATTAGTTACAATTATTCAAACTTGATTTTAACCGATCGGAAATTCGAGGTACCCTTGGATTATGATAACCCCGATGGACAGAAAATCACCATATTTTCCAGAGAAATTTCAAGAAAAGAATACGAAAATAAATCCACACCCTATTTGATTTTTTTCCAAGGAGGGCCTGGGTATGAATCACCAAGGCCATTAACAGACTCCGGATGGATAAAGAAAGCAAGTCAGTATTATAAAGTACTATTGCTGGATCAGAGAGGAACTGGCCTCAGTAATCCTATTACTGAACAGTCTTTTTCAAAAATTACTGATGAAAAATTAGCACGTCATTTAACATTTTTTAGAGCAGATAATATTGTTAAAGATGCTGAATTTATAAGGAAACAAATTATTGGGAATGAAAAATGGTCTATACTCGGGCAAAGTTTTGGAGGTTTTTGTGCAGTAAACTATCTCTCCTACTATCCTGACAGTTTAGAAAAAGTATTTATCACAGGAGGGTTACCACCATTAAAGGCACATCCAGATGATATATATCGATTGACCTACAAAAGAGTAATTCAAAAAAATAAGCAATTCTATAAGACGTTTCCCCGTGCAAAAGAAAACGTTAAGAAGATAGCTAAATTTTTAAAAACTAATGAAGTATTCCTACCAAATGGCGATCTACTTACTTTACAAAGATTTCAACAGCTTGGGCTAAATCTTGGTTTTAGTGATGGAATGGCAACCTTAAACTTTTTATTTGAGAGAGCATTTATCAATGATGAGCTCTCTTACTTTTTCCTAAAAAGTATCCTTTCATTACAATCATTTGATACAAATCCAATTTTCACAATATTACATGAGGCATGCTATGCTCAAGGTTTTTCTACCAACTGGTCTGCGCAGAGAATTTTAAATGAGTTTCCAGAATTTTCAGAAAATTATGAAGACACCCTTTATTTTACTGGCGAAATGCTATATCCCTGGATGATGGACAACTACTCATCCTTAAAGCCATTTAAAGGTGCAGCACAGATACTTTCGGAAAAGAGGGATTGGAATAAATTATACGATGAAAAAATGCTTAGAGCAAATGAAGTGCCTATTGCTGCAGCAGTTTATACAAATGATATGTATGTTGATAGAAATTTTTCCATGGAACTTGCAAGCATTATACCAAAAATTAAAATTTGGGAAACTGATAAACTCGAGCATAATGGACTGCGAAGCGATGGAGAAAAGGTTTTAAATAATCTTTTTAAACTTTTAAAGTAGTAAGAAAACTATCCTTGTAAAAATTCACTTTTCCACATACCAAACCTAAATAGGATGAATTGATATACCTTTTAAGTATTAGAGAGGTTATGTTATTTAACAAAAGTGGAGCTGAGCGGGATCGAACCGCTGACCTCTTGAATGCCATTCAAGCGCTCTCCCAACTGAGCTACAGCCCCAAGTAGCATATATGTAGCAATTAGATGCCACAATATAGGAGAATTTATATGGCATCACTCTATAAGAACAATGGAATTTGGTACATTGCTGTTTCACATAATGGAACTAGAAAATGTAGAAGTCTAAAAACTAAAGATATTAAAGTTGCTAAATCTATTAAATCATACGCAGAAACTATTATATTACAAGAGCTTGGAGGGTTTATTAAAAGTAATGCTAAACTATCGTTCAGTGAGCTTGTTGACCACTTTCTAAAGGCACCTCATTCTTGGTCAACCGCCACCTATGACCTAAACAAATACATACTTACCTCCCATATTGATGGCAAATCCCTCCCGACAAATCCCACATCTCGTGCCATACACATAAGACACATCAATCAGTGTTGGAACTGGGGAGTCAAGAACAACTTAGTTGAGAAGGCACACCTCATATCCGGAGATACCAAGGGAGAATCAAGGCTTAGAACCTACAAGGAGTGTGAACTAAACCTAATGTTTACAGGAATTAAGGATGATAGGTTTAATTCCTTTGTTCGATTTGCATACTATACAGGTGCTAGAAGCGGTGAAATACGTTCATTGTCAGGAGATTGTGTCTTAGAGGACTCCTTAATCGTTCGTGGCAAAACTGGACGTAGAATGGTCAAATTAAACAGCCAGGCAAAAAAGCTAATTAATAATCAGGATGAACTATGGAATTACACTAAGGACTATGTGAGTCATAAGTTTAAGAAAGAAGTACGCAGATTGGGCATCAAGAATGCCAGATTTCACGATTTAAGGAGGACATTTGGTTTAAATCTTATTAAACAAGGAATGTCTATCTACAAAGTAAGCAAATTACTTGGGCATAAATCAGTAAGAACAACAGAACAACACTATGCTCCCCTTCTTACAATAGAGATTGAGGACTTTATATTATGAGACTCTTTTATGAAAAGACTTATGCCATTTAAAATATTCTAGAGTATCATCTCGAAATTTATACTTCAAGTATCAAAAAGTAACCCCAGGAATGCCTCTATTTGCTCCATATTTGCCCTTATATCGAGGGCAGGTGAAAAGTGCGACTCTATGTTCCAAGAATTCAATATTGAGTCCATTTCATTGGAATTTATAATATCAAACTTTCTT
>JAYNUL010000180.1:0-3847 GCA_038281125.1 Fidelibacterota bacterium
TTTCCATTTTTATAAAAGTGAACCCATTTACCATTAGCAAAACCATCTTTATAGGTCCTTTGGTGCTTTATGTTTCCGTTATCATAAAATTGTTCATCAACAGAGTGATATCCACTGTTTTCTCCAAAAGCAAATACTATCGATACAACTGTTAATTGAAAAAGGATGATCTTATGCACTAACTATTAATCTCCATTTCCACTTTTAAATTAGTTTTACTCTTATCGATTCCTTGTTTTTCCAGCATTCTTTCCAGCTCTTTTTCTAGCTCTTCCCTGGTAACATCTCCGCTTCCTTTGACAACTACGTTTGTTAAATCCTCGCCATCCTCCATTACACGCTCTATTTTAATATCAATGTCTTTATTTGCACTTTTATTCCCTGAGCTGAAATGAACTTCTGTTTCTTCATTAGCTAGTATAAACATAAATGATAAAACAGTAGTGACCCCTAAAAAGGCACCAAGAAATAAACTTTTTATATCAATTTTCATATTATCACCTCAATTAGTTAAAAGAGCGATGCAATTTATTTACCAAAGTTGATAAAAGAAAATTAATTAAAACCGGTATTAAACCTAATCAAAGTGCAATGAAAATATGGCAAAATCATATATTTAATTCTGGTTTTAAAATCATGTCGTACTTATCAAGCTTCTCTGCATATCCATTTTTTAATTTTTGAACAATAATGAAACCAAATTTTTCAAAAAACTTATATGTATGCTGGCTTGTATCTAAATATATATTTATAGATGGATGTTTTTTCTTAATGTTCTTTATTCTATACGTTAATAGATAACTTCCAAAGCCTTGATTGTGATGTTGCCTATGGACTAAACCCCACGAAAGCCCTGCTTTAGTTTGGGAATTATTTAATTCATAGCCACCACAAGCAACAAGATTTTGAGAATGAAACAAGACAAAGTATTTCTTGTTATCTCTAGATAAATATTTTTCAAAGTTTAAGTGCTCATTGAAAGAAATATATTTGGGTGTATTACTTTCAATAATATTCATACAATTGTCAAAGTACTTTTGTTTGTATGGCTCGATTCTCATATGCAATAATCTAGTCATCATTCAACAAACAAAAAACCACATGAAAATAGAGAAAATTGTAAATTTTATGTATGGGAATCTTAGAAAATAAAATAGCAGTTATCACAGGCGGAGGTCGCGGTATTGGGAAAGCGATTGCCAATCAATATTCTGAGCAGGGCGCCACAGTTATTATCGCTGAATTTGATGAAGGCTCTGGTAAAAATACAGCTGATGAAATTGGAGGACACTTCTTCAAGGTAGATATTAGTGATGAAGATGGGGTTTCCTCACTTTTCAATTATGTTAAAACCAATTTTTCATGTTTAGATGTCCTCGTAAATAATGCAGGTGTTCTTGATGACAGCACTCTTAAAAAATTGAAACCTGACCAGTTTGATAATGTCATCGATGTTAATCTGCGTGGCACCTATCTTTGCGGAAAAGCAGCATCGGAAATAATGATTGAACAAGAGAAAGGTGTGATTCTTAACGCTGCTTCGGTGGTAGCACATAATGGAAATTTTGGTCAAACAAATTATGTTGCCAGCAAGACAGGCGTTATTGGAATGACGAAGGTGTGGGCTAGAGAGTTAGGTAAAAATGGGATCCGTGTTAATGCGGTTGCTCCAGGATTTATAAAAACAGAAATGACTGCCCAAATGCCAGAAAAAATTATTCAAATGATGGAGGAAAAGGTGCCTCTCAAGAGATGGGGAAAGCCTGAAGACGTGGCAAATGTTTATACTTTTTTAGCCAGTGATATGGCAAGCTATATTACCGGGACTGTTTTGAATGTTGATGGTGGAGTTGTTGTTTGAGGCCAATTCCTGAAACTATCATTTCTTTAAAATACATCAAGAGTCAGTTCCATCCCCAGACTATTTATATCATTTGAAAAGTATAAAGATGGTTTATAGGTGAATTTCAGTTGTTGACCATATTTATAGCGTACCTTATTCCGCTTTTTTTCAATTAAATGTAGTCCTTTCAACCTGTCAAAAATAAAATCACCTATTAGCACCACTACTCCTAAGGCTACCAATCCACCTCCACTACCACCATTTTGTTTATAAATTTCTTTAAGATCATAATGAATAATATCCCCTTCCATGCTTACAGGCACTCTCTCATATCTTCTTTCGTTGTCAGTACCTTCGTTTTGAATAATATGTAGGTTTTCATCATAGTCTGGCCAAGTGGACTCACTCATAGATAATGAGCCACCTATTATGCAAGCTAGCCCGCCCATCCCAAGATAGAATAAGCGCTTCGCCATCTTCTTTTCTCCAGCATAATAGTGTGTGATCCCCGGCAAGGGTATAGAGGACCAAAGGAGAGCTTGGGATAACCTCCTGTTCATATCCTCATACTCTTCGAAGGTCATTTCTTCTGGTATAGGATATAATGGTGTCTCGGATAAAGGGTCAGCATTGGTAATATTATTAGAAGTTTGGGATAGTGTTAAGCATTGAGCTAACAAGGAACAGGTTATTATTTTTTTCATAAAATTCTCCTAATAACAATATACACATCAAAATAATATTTTAAAAACCGACAAAAAGGTATTCGGAGGTAATTTTATCAATGAAGAATAAAATACTTTAGGGAATTAATATTTCCCCCTTCATATATAATCTTGCATGGCCTGAAATATATACTCTACTTTCGTCATATTGACAAAATACTACCCCACCTCTTTCAGAAATTTGTTTTGCCCTGAAATTTTTCCTTCCCGTTCTTCCATACCAGTATGGAATAAGTTTTGTGTAGGCAGATCCGGTGACTGGATCCTCATGGATTCCATATTTTGGAAAAAATGCTCTAGAAACAAAATCATATTTACTTCCAGGTGCTGTGATAATTACTCCTCTAGAATCAAGCATACATAAAATTTTAAAATCTGGATTGATTAAACGTAAATCTTTTTCACTTTTAAAAATCGCGAGATAGTCTTCGTTCAGATAACAAGCTTCAGGTTTAGCTCCAAGTCCGTTCACCAACATTCTTGGCAGTTCACATTTGGCAGGATTTTGAGAAGGAAAATCCATTTTAAATAAATCACCACTTTTTTGAACTACTAAATCTCCAGAAAGTGATTTAAACAAAATTTTATCTTTATTATTATCTATAAAATTAAAAACAACAAATGCTGCTGCCATCGTAGCATGACCACAAAGTTCGACCTCCCCATTTGGGGTAAACCACCTTATATCAAAATTTTTCCCGTTTGGACAAAAAAACGCAGTCTCTGATAAATTGTTTTCTTGCGCAATTGATTGCATTTTTTGAGGTGGTAACCATTGATCTAAAGGAACTACCGCTGCAGGATTACCTTTGAATACTTCCTTTGCAAATGCGTCTACCTGATATAAATCTAGTTTCATAGCTCAAAAATAATACCCTAGTTCAAGAGGATTTTCTTTTTCTATTTTTTCTATTTTTTTTTGATCCAAAAAATTTTCTTCTTTTTCGTTTATGCTTTTTCCTACGGACCTTTTCACGACTATCGCTTTGGATATTAATGTCACGTGCATCCCGATAATATGACAAATACCTATTAAACTCAGTTGAGACAAAGTGTTTAATTAATTGTTCTCTATCCAACCAATTTAGTTTATCATAAATATAAGGCAAGAAATGCTCAATCTGGTCTTCGTTTACCTTTACTTTTTCGATCTTATCAATAAGAGTATATAGACGTTTTTTACAAATCTCCAAACCATTCGGAACGTTTTGTCTTTTAAAAGAAATACCCGACTTTCGCTCTATCTCTTTAATTCTTCGATGCTCTCTTCCATGAATAA
>JAYNUL010000181.1:0-3840 GCA_038281125.1 Fidelibacterota bacterium
AAATTCCCACAAACCTGAATGGCGAACTAGATTCTAGACCATCACTTTCTCTTTTTGATCCTGAAAGGTTTGACATGAGTTATGGATTATCAATGTCAATGGTGTCAAATGGACAAAGCATGTATTCTTTGACTGGTTTAACAAATAGAATTTCATATCTTGTCATGGATAACTTGAAAATTGATGCAAATATAATTCTTTATAAATCACAGATGCCTTTTCAAAACCAAGATAAATTTAGAAATCTATTAGATATCGCTTATGATGCTGGCGTCACATATAAACCTACAGATAATTCATTTCTTCAACTTCGTTTGAAGAACATACCATACAATCAAAGATACCAAACAAGATCACCATTCAATATGAGGCTTAACCAGTAAGTGCCTAGAAAAAAGACTCCTCGCAGACCAAAAAAACAAAACCAACAATATCTGACACTTAATGCTGCAATCGGAATTGTTGGGGTATTACTTTTAGGATTCATTTATTCTTTTTCTCAAAACTCATCACACCGAGGAATACCAATTGAGGTCAATTTCCCAAAAAGTGATGAACCTAGAAGACTTGCTGCTGAAATTCATGATTTAAATCCAATCCAGAATATTAAAGTTGAAGTCCTCAATGGTTGTGGGATTAAAGGTATAGCCGCAAAGGCAGCTGAATACCTTTTACTTGAACATCAAATAGACGTAGTTAGAGCAGATAATGCAGATAACCATAATTATCAAAATACCTTGTTAATCTTACGAAATGAAAATCTTGACGCAATTGAATTAATAGGAAGATCTTTTGGAATAGCAAAAGGAAATAAAACTGCTATTCAAACTAAACCAGATGAATCTCTTGGAGTAGACCTAACAATTATCATAGGTAAAGACATTCATACTTATTCTAATATTTTTGACTTTTTAGCTACTAAAAACTGAATGACCAAATCCGATTCGGATTTCACTTCTGATCAACCACAGTTAAAACAAATACTAAACCTTGCTCTCGAAAAGAAGGCTAGTAACATTGTTGCATTAGATGTGAGGGGTTTATCTTCTTTAACCGATTTCTTTGTTATTTGTAATGGCGAGTCTGATCCACAGGTAAAAGCAATAACAGATAACATTAGAAAAGGTACTGATCATAAGCCAAGACATTTAGAGGGATATGAAAATCAAAATTGGGTTTTATTAGATTATTTTGATGTCATCGTGCACATTTTTAATAAAGAAGAACGTGAGTATTACGGTCTCGAACGGCTTTGGGCTGATGCTCCTATTATAGAAATAAACGATGATAAAACTTAAGAATCATATAATTAACTCCATTTATACTGTAACAAATAATTTATCTTACCCAAAAAAGGAATGTTCTTTAGCGCCACCGAAAAATAATGAGTTTGGAGATCTTTGTTCAAATATTGCTTTAATACTCGCAAAGAATCTGAAAAAACCTCCACTAGAAATAGCAAACAATATCGTTACTGAGCTCAATAATATCTCAATTAAGAACATTGCAAATATTTCTGTCACGAACCCTGGGTTTATAAATTTTAAAATTGAGGATCATTATTTTCAATTCGAAATAAAAGAGATTCTTGATAAAAATCAAAAATATGGTAAAGGAAGTATTGGAGTCGGAAAAACAGCAAATGTAGAATTTGTGAGTGCAAATCCTACAGGACCGCTTACAGTTGGACATGGAAGAAATGCGATCCTTGGAGATACTGTTTCTAACATACTAGAATGGCAAGGCTATAAAGTCACTCGAGAATATTATTTTAATAATGCTGGAAGACAAATGAGAATATTAGCCCAAAGTGTTGAGGCAAGATACTTTGAGTTGTTGGGCCGAGATTTAGAATTACCACAAGACGGATATCAAGGTCAATATATCATAGATATTGCACAATCTATCTTAAATCAAAAGGGGCAGGGATTAAAGTCTGGTGATCTTATTTTTAAATCAATAGCTGAAGATACAATGTTTGATAAGATTAAATACACACTAAACGAACTAAAAATATATTTCGACCAGTTTACAAATGAGAAAACATTTTATGAAAATGGCGATATTGAAAAGTTTATGGATGAATTAAAAGGTAAAGATCTCATCTACGAAAAAGAAAATGCTACCTGGTTCAAGACTACTTCTCTAGGAAAAGAACAAGATAGAGTTTATATAAAAAGTACAGGAGAACCCACCTATAGGGTACCGGACACTGCATACCACCGAGACAAGATTAATAGAAAGTATGACCTAATCATTGATGTGTTTGGAGCTGATCATGCAGATGCATATCCAGATGTTATTTGTGCTCTAGATGCCTTGGGGCATGATACTAGTCATATCAAAGTATTGATATATCAATTTGTAACTCTTTTAAGAGATGAAGAGAAGGTAAAAATGTCCACCAGAAAAGCAGACTTTGTTTCTTTGGATGATCTCATTGACCAAGTTGGTATAGATGTAGTTCGTTATTTTTTTATTATGCGTAGTATGAATTCACATTTAGACTTTGACTTGAACCTTGCATCTGACCAATCTGATAAAAATCCTGTTTATTATTTACAATATGCACATGCTAGAATAAGCAATATTATTTCTAGGGCAAATGATTTAGACTTACCCATGAATGATCAGTTTGACCCATCTTATTTGACTCATGATGATGAATTATACCTGCTAAAACATATGGTCAGATTCCCAGAGTATATCAACATTGCATATGAAAATTTAGAACCTCAAAATATTGCAAACTATCTACAAGAACTTTCTGCAAGATTTCACAAGTTTTATAGTCACTGCCGAGTGATAACAGAGGATATAGAATTATCAAAATCAAGGTTGGCACTGGTTAAAGCAACAAAGATAATTTTAGCTAATGGATTTAAAATTTTAGGCATATCGGCACCTGAAAGGATGTAATGATTGACTTCATTCAATCCGAGACACAGTTTTTTATACTTTGCTTAACAACGCTCTTTACCCTAATTAATCCCATAGGTATTGCACCATTGCTTGTGGTGATGACAGAAAGGTTTTCCAAAGATGAAAGAGTTAAAATTGCAAAAAAAGGCTCCGCAACCGCCTTAATTACATTACTATTATTTGCTATTCTTGGTTCTCTGATTTTTAGTTTTTTTGGAATTACGCTTGAAGCATTTCAGATTATGGGAGGGATACTTTTTTTTAGAAATGGACTTAGGATGCTTGATGCTAAGGTAGGTCGCTCTAGAACAACTCCTGCAGAACAAGAAGAATCGCAAGAGAGCGATGAAATTGCAATTAGCCCAATTGGCATACCTCTAATTGCCGGTCCAGGAGCTATTACAGCAACTATGCTATTATCAAGTCAAACACCACAAATTTATAGCTATCTTACGTTGGGAATCTCTATCATGATTGTTTTGACTTTTGTTTATATAATATTAAGAAATGGTGATGTTTTAATGAGAGTATTAGGCACTTCAATAATGCGTATAATTCAAAGATTGATGGGACTCATCTTACTAGTAATAGCAGTACAATTTGTGATTAATGGGACTATTTCTGTTATCAAACCTCTCTTGTAATTAATCTATTTTAATAACAGCATCTTTTTTATATCTGTATTAGAACCTGCGTTAATTTGAAAAAAGTAAATTCCTGTACTTACTAAATTCCCAACCTCATTAGTACCATCCCAAACATATGCATACCTACCAGGAACCATTTCTCCAAAATCTATTTCTTTGATAGCTCGACCTGTAATATCGAACAAAGTAACTTTAACATCTGAATGATTAGGAAGCTCGTATTGAATTGTTGTAATCGGATTAAAAGGATTTGGATAATTATCATGTACAA
>JAYNUL010000182.1:0-2001 GCA_038281125.1 Fidelibacterota bacterium
TATAGACTCAGTCACATTGCATCTTTATCAGATATAGGGCATCCTGGCTTTTATCATTCTCCATCATTTAGAAAGTCAAAAAGACTATCAAACTACATCCAAGGGCATGGCTTTTACCCAATTAGTGAAGGGATTTCAATGTCACATTCAATCTATTTAAATACCTTTCAAACTGAGTACTATGACAGTGAAGACGCTCCTGAAGAAAAATTAGAAGGCAACAGACTCTACGATGATATTTCAGTTGGGCTTCGCTCAGAAATGTTAATGACCAAATTGCAAAGATGGATAATAATGCTCGGGCTTGATTCAGATTGGAGTAAATCAAGTGTAACAGTTTTTAATCCAATTTATAATGACCCAACTCAGGTTTCTATGGGATCATTTCTTCAATCTAAATATTCAATTGGTAATGGCTGGAGTCTTGGTATGGGTTTTAGATATGATCAACGAATTACTAACCCTGGTAATAATTATAAAATAAGAACTTATTCCAATTATTCCCCAAAACTTAACATAATGTATAAAATTAGAGACAAGAGAGCTTTCACTATTTCATACAATGAAGGATTTCGTGCTCCATCGTTATCTGAATTATACCTGCAGCATATCAGTAGTTATGGCCTTATTCAGCAAGGAAACCCTGATATTTTACCTGAGCGTGTAAAGTCAATTGAAATGTCATACGAGCATCCTCATTCAGACTCATGGATTTGGAGTATTTCAACATTCTATAATCAATATGAAAACATGATTGACTTTGTTTATACTTTGCCTGTTAGGTCAGTTAATCGGAAGGGAGTTTTTGGATCAGGATTGGAATATCAATTCAAATTCAAGCCAAACCAGCTTTTTGGTATTCAAGGTCAATACAATTATTTAAATATGAAAGATGAAGAGGGTATACCGGTTTTGTATAGATCTAAACATCGTGGACAATTATCAATGAGCCTTAATACTAAAATAATCAATTGCTTTTTATTAGCTAGGTATTGGAGTGAGCAGAATTATGAGGATTTTTTAAGTCATGAGTACGATTTAATTGGAGATAAGATAATTTTTCCAATTAAAAAATTACCAATGCAAGTTATACCTGAAATAGTTCTATCTCGAAAATTTAATACCTTAGACCTTTCTGTAAGAATTTCAAATTTATTTAATAAAAAATATGAATTAATTCAAGATTACCCTATGCCAGGAAGAGTTTTAAATGGGAAAATCACCAAATCACTTTAAAAAAGAGGAAAAAATGAAAATACTAAAAAGTTCAATAATCTTATTAATAGCATTTATAACCATGTTTTTAAATGGTTGTGAGGACAATGAAGCTGATGCACCAAATATTAATCCCGAGACAGGTACATTATCAGGAGCCATTACATTTGTTGGAACCTGGCCAGATAGTGGATCGGTATTGCTAACTCTAGATGTTCAATTTCCGCCAATGGGACCACCTGCGGGGTCAAAGACTATTGAGAGTGATCAACTCGAAAATAATGTTTATGAATATACTCTGGACAATCTTTCTTTTGGTGAATATGCAGCACTAACTGTTACTTACTGGCCAAGTGGTTATTCCCCTGGAAGCAGTAATTATAGCTTGATCGCCTCATATTTAGATCCAATATCACTGACAACTGAAAACCCAAATACAATAATAGACCTTACAGCTACTTTTTAAAAATGAAATCTCATATTGTTAAAAAGAAATCTAGTTTAATACAAAGATATTTCTGGCTATTGCTGGGCTTAACTTTTTCATGTATTGGTATGATTGGTATTATCGTACCAGGCCTCCCTACAACAATCTTTATGATTCTCGCGATTGGTTGCTTTTATAGAAGCTCTCAGCGTTTATATAATTGGGTGATAAACCATAAAATCTTTGGCCAACACGTTAAAAATTACATTGAGGATAGGGGGATGCCTAAAAAAGCAAAGTACTCAGCTTTCTTATTAATGTGGACATTTGTGATATTTGCAGTAACGTTTGCAATTCCT
>JAYNUL010000182.1:2101-3803 GCA_038281125.1 Fidelibacterota bacterium
ATAGATCGAAGTGCTTGGTCTTTTGATAGACCCCAAGATGCAGCTCGCATTGCTTCATCAGGTAAGGTTCTTACATGTCCATCCATTGGATAACCTGGATCCAATGATATACAAAAATGGACACCAGCTTCATGAAGAATGGAAGGAAGTTTGTAAGAAATATGGATTGGCTCAAATCTCCTCCAAGGAGTTACTTGAACTCCGAGCAAGATTACTGGAACATTATTTTCCACTAGTATCTCAGGATTTATCCATGAGTCTCTTCCTCCGACAATAACAATGTTAAGGTCTTGTTCATTTGCCCACTTAACAGCTGCCTCGATTTGTCTTATATCATTGGCCTTAACGTGGATTGGATCTTTATATATAACAAAAGGAATCATTGATTCTAACCGTAAATCAGTCTCCTGCTTATGTTCTGCTTTTCTCTCTTTTGCGTTTTTTCGCTTGTGGTATGCACGAACATTGCGGACTAAATCATTAATTTCTCTTATTTGACTTTTATATTCATCTCTTTGTGCTTTATCACTCTTTTTACGATTTTTATCATAATTGACATACATATAGGGCCAATTAATATTTAATCCTGCAGGGTGTTTAAGAGTTGCATCTTCCCATGTCCACCCATCCAATTCCATGACAGAAGATTGACCTGATATTCTTCCAGATGATGGAGCTGAATTGACAACAAGAACACCATTTGACCTAGTCACAGGAATGAGATCTGAATCAGGATTATATGCTACGTTTGCTCTTACGTTTGGATTAATGCTTCCAATTTCAGAGTGATCATTTGTCTGTTTCACTGCAGATATCTCTGTTAAACCAATTCTTGTGTAGGCTGCAACGAATCCGGGGATGACATGCTTTCCATAAATCTCGTAAATATCTGTATCAGGTGAAGGCTGTATCTGTTCATCTATTGTAATGATTCTTCCTTCTGCAAATAATAGGTCATGCTCTTTTAATACATCTCCTGAGACTGTATGCAAAGTGCCCCCTTTGAGAAGAATCGGTCTTTTTTGATCATTGCCCGGAATCTGATCATTTGAAAATAATGCTGAAAAAATAAAAATTAGAAAAACGTATCTCATTCGTGATGTCCTATTCCCATTAGTTCAGCATCATCTATGTCGCACTTATGAATATGTCTTGGAGTGACACTATTGGGTTTCATTGATTTTCCAGTAGAGGTACCTCCATATGATAGAATTTTTTGTATCAGGTTTTCTCTTTCTTTACTGTCTCTCTCTTCTAATTGATTATTCTCATCAACAGACCAGTATCTTGTTCCTTCAATCCATGTCTCAAGAACCTTTGAGTATATAGATAGGGGTGCTCCATCCCAAATTACAAAATCAGCGTCCTTACCCTCTTCAAGAGATCCGACCCATTTGTCGATCTTTAGTTGTTTTGCCGGATTTATAGTGACAAAGTGTAAGGCCTCTTCTTCAGATAGTCCACCGTACTTCACTGCCTTCATGGCTTCAGTATTCATTCTCCTTGCTAGCTCATCATCATCAGAGTTAAATGAGACAAGGACATTGTTTTGCGCCATGATTGTTCCATTATGGGGGATAGCATCAATTACTTCATACTTATATTGCCACCAGTCAGAAAACGTAGAGGCTCCCGCACCATGCTTTGCAAGTATTTCTGCAACTTTATATCCCTCAAGAACATGCTGGAATGTTGCAATCTT
>JAYNUL010000183.1:0-3739 GCA_038281125.1 Fidelibacterota bacterium
AGTTGTGTCTTTCTTAAAAGCGGTCGTCTTCAAAGGGTTCTCGAACAAGGCGATATTGCAAAAGGACCAAAACATCTGGAAGAGATTTTTGGGAAATAGAAAGCCCAGGAACTAAGACATTCCAGGGCTTTTCAATAAATAGAATAGGTTATTTAACCACAACCGATCCTTGGAAAAACTTTACAGTCATTCCTACTCCTAGTAAGGCAATTACGCCGTGATAAATAGGGAGGATATTAGGTATACCTAGATCAAAACCAAGTAGATATAGAACTGGAATAACGCCATTGATTGAAGTAATACAAATGGCAATCCTTTTCTGAGCAAAATAGGCTGCTTTGTTTGAGTTGTCAAAAGGGTGAGTAACAAAAGGGAACATCAATACGGCTTGCAATCCATACAACAATCCAGTTGATACCATGATCATCTCTGCCTCACCGGTACCACCTGTTTGTATGGCCGACATCATGTTTGCTAAAAATACCATGACGCCGAACCAAAAAAGGCCGTGTCGAGTAAAAATGAGTTTTTGAGTGATAACACCATATACACACATCAAAGTGAGTATCGATGCAATAATTACGGGAATCAGCATTCCATTATCCATAGTTAAAGAGTGTTTTGGTCCATTAGACCGATTAATAATTCTGGTAACTAGGAAAGGGGTAAGCTTTTAGTTGATTGTGTAAACCTTTCGATAAATTTCAGTGTCCCAGATGCTTGAGTATTTGGCACTCAATTCATCCATAAAGGCACTGTATTCTTCTCCTTGATCATGCGAGGCCTCATAAACTTCAGCACTTGGATAAGAACTGACAAGCGCATAACGGTAATTCTCAGCATCGCTGTCATCAGCAACTTTTAATACAGTATAATTTTTACCATATCCAGATGCGATGAAAAATGAATTCATTTTTTCAATATCAGCAAGATACTCGGCTTCAGATACTCCTTCAGGAAGATCGAAAAGATGAATAGACATTTGAGCAATAACCTGTTCTTCTACAGCGCTAGTTTCGGCTTCATTGACCTCAGCAATTTCTGAAGCACTTTGAGTACATGCTCCGAGAAGAAACAACATAGGTAAGACGAATAGATTTTTCATAACGATTTGATTTAGATTGATAATAATCAATAAGTTACAAAATATTTACTGTCTTATTTACCGAAAGTTATATGGTGCCTACTTATGGTCTTGAAAATTCCTCCTCCGATCTTTCATGGCTTGAGTAGTACTTTCTCCTCACATTAGTTTGGTAGAATGCCTTTATCCACCCTATATTTGCCGTCCTATTAGCGCGGAGTGGAGCAGTTGGTAGCTCGTCGGGCTCATAACCCGAAGGTCGTAGGTTCGAGTCCTGCCTCCGCTACAAGGAAAAGCCTTGATGCCCAGCATCAGGGCTTTTTTGTTCCAATCTTAACTAATTATTGCTCGGTTAACCTGGGACAGGTTCGAATACTATTATCGAAAGGACTTTTTCTTTTTTTACATTTCCAAATCAACTTGAATTTCTCTTCAGGCATAGAGCCAGTTTTATCAGAAGATTCGTATCGTACTACTTGATAGTTTACCTGACCGCTGTATTTATCAAGAATTGGCATTCTTAAGTTGAAGTTGTTGAATATGGAGTCTTCTTTTATTCCAATTTTCATTGTTAAGCCATCTTCTAGGAGGATGCCTTCAACATAGTTTCCATCACCGTAGTTCTTTTTAGGTTTCAATTCCCAGTTTTGATAACCTTCTCCTCCGAGGACCCACGAATGTTTAACCCACCAGGCACCATTTCCATCAGCACTATCTAATTCGGCACCTGACCCATTCAAGTAAACGGCATTAGGATGAAAGCATAAGGTATCGTTTTTTGTTTCGATACACTTTCCTGGCCCAACTTGTGGGGGGGAAACAATTTTCCCTCCAATTTTAGATTGAGCATAAACCGTAACTCTATTTGTAACAGTATCTATATACATATCGTTAATGACTGTGATTTTTGCAGGTGCGCCTTCTGGTTTTATTCTCGCAACCCAAAAGGCATCATGATAATAAAGAGGGTTTTGGGAATTATCCATTTTAAACGTTCGGGTAGTTCTGCATGAGGATATAAAACTTCCAAGTAGTATGATAGCAGTGCAAAAGAGTATTCTATTTCGTTTCATTTTTATCATTGAGTGTCTTTAAGGAGTACAGGAACTAACGTCAATTTCGCTATATAAATTTGGGTCGTGATTTGGGTCTTCGACTGTGAGAGCCATCATTGAAATCTTCACAATTTCATCACTTGTAGAAAAACAAAGTTGGTGAAAGTTATCATTGTCATTTATATCAGCTATCGAAATAGGTACATGCGGTATCAGAACTCCAGAACTGTCTGAATAGCCAACATAGTACTGAAATAAGTCAGATTCGGTATCGTCAGATATATACGGTGTAACGCCACCATTCCAGGCAACTTGAATCGTTTGTGTTCCTGAATTACATTCATTCAGATTACCATCAATTCTTTGGGCAAAGAATAGACTTGGTCCGTCAGCAAGCGGAATTACATTTTTTGTTGTCATCCCGTTTAGGTTTATGATTTCAGAGCAAGCAGACTCTCCCGATACAGTGTCAGTGGTAAATAGATCCCCTATAACTCTAACTTCAACAGGTGGATTGGTAATAGCTGTACCAAATTCACCTAACAGAAGTACAGTTCGATTTTCTCCGTCCTCGTCAGCTGGAGCCAGAAAAACACAACTAGGGGTATAAATATTTCCAAGGCTGTCTATAACTTCAAAATCTGTTTCCGATAAACTGGATGAATCTAATGGGAATATAAAATTAACAGGCATACCGTCTAACAAACTTCCTGGTTGATTGCAAAGTAGACCTGGTAGTATATTATCGAGTCCAAAAAAGGCTGACACAAGAGGTTCTTGTGTAACCGGTTCTTGAGGTTCTTTATTTTTACTGCAAGCAAATAAGAGTATTACTGAAAGCAATTTGAGTAGAGTTCTCATATATAGTACTTTCAATGTTAGACCATAATTTATCTATTGGGTTTAATGAGAACACTTAAAATGATGTTAATCATTAATTAAACCTTCGATCTTTTCTCCAGAATGTCTACAAGGAAAAGCCTTGATGCACAGCATCAGGGCTTTTTATTTTGTGTAAGGGTGCATTTTACGAAGATGACAATTCTAGGCCTGGAAAATTTTAAACGACATTATTGACAGTCAGAGCTCAATCTCCATAGATGGCTGAAGGAACCGTCCATATGGAGTTTGCCGCCGTCACATTCAAATGCGACAGCTCTAGGCGTACCATTCCATACCAACGTATCCCCATCAAAAGAATAACTGTGAACTCCAGGAATTCGATCAGAACTATCTAAAGAATTCCAGTAATCGTCATCACCGGGGCAGGTGATACAATAAGACGTGTAAATATTACCATCAATGAATTCATACATCGTATTTGCATCTGCTCTACTTTCACTTGGAGACCAAATCCATTTCCCTTCTATGGTGTACACGGGATTGCTTTTTTCGCAACTAGTAAGTGCTGTAAACATCACCATTGCGATGATTAATATTTTTCTCATGACAGTTCTTTTTTCTATACCTAATTTATAAGGAGTAGATAGATTATTGATTGTAGAGCGGATCATGATCCGCCATTATTTGGTCAGCAAGACCGTGAAGATTTGTGTTGAAACCAGTTTCGTATTCGCTGGTGTTTAGATCTAAATTATAG
>JAYNUL010000184.1:0-2098 GCA_038281125.1 Fidelibacterota bacterium
CGATTATCTGCACAATTGAAGGCGATTTAATCCCTATGGATTCAACATCACCTGGAATAATTAAGGTGGGAAGAAAAAAATCCTCTTTATTTTTTAATGAAATTAATTGGAATCCTCTTTCAAGAAAGCTTGGCATTGAATTGATGGCCAAAGAAGATAAAGACGAAGTTTATACCATAAAGAATAATGAGATGATTCTATGGGAAATTTCTGTTCCTACTGGCTTAAATACACAATATATTGATTCTACCTTAATTTTAAACCAAGAAATCTCTTTTCCAGCTGTTATTACATTAGAGTCCTTGTTTAAAGATATTTCTGAATCTATTGAGTATTTAGTTTTGGATAGTCTTCCCTTTGCAATCAGTAGATTACCTGATGGTCAAAGTTGGCACTATTCAAGTTCTCAAACACTTGGATCATCTAATAACCAAAGTAATGGTAGCCTAAGCGAACAATTTGTACCTGAACTATTTATTCTGTATCAAAACTATCCCAATCCATTTAACGGGCAGACTAAAATTTCGTTTGACCTTCTTGAAGACGCAATTGTCAATCTTTATATAACGGATGCATCTGGTAGAATTCATGATAAACTTGTAGAAGAAGAATATAAGAATTCTGGAATACATAATTATGTTTGGGATGGTAATGGTCGTTCGACAGGAATCTACTTCATTACACTGGTTGCGAAGATAAATGATGCTCCTCCTGCCATTTTTAGTCGCAAAATGATATACCTAAAATAACTCTTTCATTTTAGGTTTTAATCTAAAGGAGTTTTCTGTATTTTTATTACTGAAATGTCAAAACAGAATCTCTACCTCATATTTATTGTTTTAATCTTATTTGGTGTAGGCTGTTCATCTCATCCACCTGTATTACCTCAGGTTCCGGTTAAGGGTGAAACAAATACTGGTTTTTCATTCTCTGTAGAAAATGTTATTCCAGTAATTTGGTGGAGGCATGGTCTTAACAAGTATACTGATATTGGACTAAAGATTGGGATGCCAGTTTCTGGTACAGGAATTGATATCAATAGGGTTTTGAAAAAAAGAGACCGCCGTTGGGAAGTTTTGAATCTTGGGTACAGTCTTTCACCGAACTCAAGTTTTGACCTTACTTATTATATGTTTAAAGGTGGTCTAAGAGATGGGAAGGTAAACCCTTTCAATATTGGTTGGACAGGGTTTAGAGTGATGATAGTCCCCGACGGAAGTTATGAGAACCCTGGTCCAGGCAATGATCAGAGTATTCGATTTGGTCCTCTATTTGGGAGGAGGTTTGGAGCGCGTTGGGGCGTTGAATTAGGTTATTTCCATGATTTTAGGGCTGGATTTGAGGATAACGAGGACTTTCCTCATAAAGACGGAAAATGGGCTACACAATTCTCCAAAAGCACAGGAATTTCTATGCAACTATTTATGTACATGGGGCCCACAAATAGAAAAAGGTAAGTAGGAATGGCTGATCATCCTCTTCGATCTGCCTTATTCAATAAAGATAGGCAAGGATGCCATGACATTGTTTCATCTGATTTAATTGGCCAATCTTTAATCGATGTCATTTATGAGATGCTCTTTTTTTGTGCATCTGTAAAATATGTTGGAGAGCTTACCCTTCATCCTTTATGTGTCATTAATTCCATAAAAAACTTCATTGGAGATGAAAGGGATAATCCTTCCAAATCATTAATGATTTTTGGAATGGATTATATATTAGAATTTGAACTGAGGGATAGTGATCATAATAGTATGGATGAGGTTACAAAAAATGGGTTGGAAGAAACGGTTTTTATTGGAGAATTAGAAGATGCCTGTCAAAATAACGATTGGCAAAATGCAAAATCAATAATGTCAAAAACATTTTTAGCATCAGACAGGTCAAGGGCTACACTAGATACTCTATCAGAGCTTGCATTACAAAACTCCCCAACTAACGTTATTTTCGTTTATCATTTGCTTAGGAGTTATCAATTTCAAGAGAAAAAGAATGACAATTGGACATTTACTAATTGCATCTTTGAACAAATAAAGTTTAGAGGACTTGAGCCTGCTCACAGCCCAACCAAGGTAACTCCAGAAACCATTAAGGATAA
>JAYNUL010000184.1:2198-3650 GCA_038281125.1 Fidelibacterota bacterium
AAAACAAAAAATCAAAAGGCTAAAGAATTGGTAACTTTAGAGGCTGTACGATCAATTTTAAAAACGATAGATTATTAAACAAGTATAATAGACTTTTTATTCGATGTGGTGATTAAATAATAATATGAAAATTGGTAAATATGATCTTTATAGTGTAGAGACTTCTGAGTTTGGGTTGGACGGAGGTGCGATGTTTGGCATCATCCCAAAGCCTGTTTGGGAAAAAAAAGTTTCGGCAGATGAATTAAATCGAGTTAATATGGTTACTCGTTCTCTTCTTCTTGTTAGTGATGAAAAGAAAATATTGATTGATACTGGTAATGGTACCAAGTGGGAAGAAAAGTACAAACAGATTTACGATATTAATACGGATCAGTATAACATTGAAAAATCTCTTGGGAAGTATGGCTTTAGCTCAGAACAAATCACTGATGTTATATGCACACATATGCATTTTGATCATATCGGTGGAAATACAAAAATAAAATCTGGAGAGGTCGTACCAACATTCCCAAATGCCAAATACTGGATATCTGAAGAAAATTGGAAGCTTGCAAATCACCCAAGCCAAAAGGATGCTGGAAGTTTTATTGAACACGATTGGAAGGTGTTAGCAGAAAACCAAATGATTGAAATTATTGATGGTAGAGAACCATTTATTGAAGGTATCGAGACGTTTGTTACTCATGGACATACTCCTGGTTTATTGCATCCTATAGTTTCAGATGGATCTAATAAATTATTTTATGGAGCGGATATTTTTCCAATGGTTGCCCATATTCCAATTCCCTGGGTTATGGCGTATGATGTTCAGCCCGTTGTAACAATGGAAGAAAAACAAAAACTATTACAAAAGATGGAGCGCGAGGATTGGATCTTGTTTTTTGAACATGACCCGCATATTCAGGCATGCTCAGTTCATAAAGATGGGAAACATTATAAATTGAATAAAGAGATCAAAATTAGTGACTGAAGAAGAGACAAAAAAAAAACTATATCAAGAAGGACTTAATTATTTTAAATCTGGTGATTATTTTGAGGCACATGAATCTTGGGAGGACTTATGGTCTGATTTCTATCTAGAAGATAGAAAATTTATACAAGGGCTAATTCAATTATCTGTAAGTTTTGTTCATCTTGAGAGAGGAAATATGAATGGAGCAAAAAGTTTGCTTAATAAATCCATAGAGAAGTTCCAATTATTTTCAGGGGTACATCGGAATGTGAACTTAGAGTCACTCCTAAGGCAAATAAATGTAGTTAGCCTTGCATATGATAAAATCGAGAGTCCAACAGATTTTGATTGGAATCTAGTACCTGATTTGGAGATCATATGATTGAGGTTATGCTTTTTGTAAAAGATTTCGAGCTTGGTTCTAAACTATCTTCTGCCTGCGTTGATCTTGATCGTCAGATTGAGTTTACTGATGAAAATAGTGACCCGGATACTTT
>JAYNUL010000185.1:0-3634 GCA_038281125.1 Fidelibacterota bacterium
CAATCATAGCTTCAGTTGGGACTGCTCCTGTAAATCCAGGAGGGAATTCTTGTTCAGTTGGATCAGCCGGCATCTCCATGTAAATATTTGCACCAATCTTTTTAAAAGCCAGTTCATCCAGCATCATATCCATTGTAAATTGACCAAGCGGTGACCCATCAAATGGTATAGATGCCTTTTGTTCAGGTATTGCAATATCAAATAAAAGATCAAAAGTTGTGAAAGCACTATCAGGCCACTCATCATCATCACAATTACCTAATACCCAGTCTTGATATGATGGACAGGGGATACCATCAGGTCCATCATTATTACCAAAAGTACTTTGTAAACTATATCCTTTCATATCAAAAGGTTTATCTATTAATACTCCCTTTTTTAAAACTGTGTCGATTTTTACAGAGTCTTTTCCCTGAGCAGGAGAGAAGTTTTTGAAGTTCATTAAAAAGTTTATGTCAAAAGGCATTGTGCTTGAAAGATTACTGATTAATAACCTATTTTGATTAAAGGGTAAATCGTCGGCATCATCAAGTACATTACGATAAATTTCCATTCTAGTTATACCCTGCTCAGTCATATCCATCTCTGGTAACTCCAAAGTCGGTATTTCAATAGCATCTGATAAGGAATAATTATTTGTAGTAACATCAATGCTGTCTATTCCTGCCAACTGAAATGTTAACTTAAAGTCCACATAAAGAGAACCTGGTGGAATGGTAACATAATCAGAAGCAGGAGTAATGGACATATTTGTACCTAGCTTCAAATAACTTGTCAAGCCTTTGCCAGAAAGATTGGTTGTATCTGCATAGGTTTGACCATTAGCAATAGTAGGCATGGTACTGTGATCCGCTAACGTATCATTCAAAAAAAGGTTGCTGTTTCCTGCTATCATATTTGAATACACGTTTTGAATATCAGTCGGAATACCATTATTTCTAAATAAGGTTCTGTATGTACTATTTGTTGGATGATAGCCTATAACTAATGTATCAATACTTGCAATGATAGGTGGATCATCAGGCAGAGGAATAGATGAAAGACCTAAGTTAATGGTTGTATCTAGAACTGAGGCTAAAGCACCTATTACTTCATCAAACAATGAAACAATTAGACTGTTGTAATCTTCAGATTTCATTGTTCTTATGGAATCAGTTGGAAAACTAAATGGCCTTCCTAAAGTATCGCCAGTTTCAGGATCGGTAAAACAATCAATAGTCTCTACTCCAAGAACACTTATGGTCGTACAGTATGCAGCAGTATCCTGATAAATTCTTTGCCCGTATAAAACAACATCAATTCTTTGATCTATTGATATGCCAGGTAAATTGATATCCAAATTAATTCCAGGAATCTCTCCGGATGAAATCGACTGATCCATGCCTATTGGAATGGGTGGAAAATCAGGCAAGGGAGTCCCAGGCATTTCTCCTTCTTGAATAATTTTAAATCCAAGAGAATCATCAGTAAGAAATATTCCAGATGTTGAATCAGATATATCCGTCATCTGATAGCGTGTTTGAACCAGAGGTATTTTTAGATCAAGATACCAAGTTGGCATCTCAAATTTTTCAGGTATATCAAAATCACATGCTCCTATGGTCAATAAAAGCAGTGCTAGAAGGGTATGCACGATTCCCTTCTTCCAACTTATTAGGATATGTCTCGGGTTTACCTTCATGTTATGCCAATTGTTTTGGACTTCCGCTCTTGAATTTGTGGAATTATTTCGAGAGATACAAAAACAAAAAACCCCTTATCTAGATAAGGGGTTTTTTGTTGATAATACTGAACTTAGCTTAATATCTATAGTGGTCAGGCTTGTATGGACCTTCTTTTGGTACCCCAATATAATCTGCTTGCTCATCAGTTAGTTCGGTTAAAACTACTCCAAGATGAGCTAAATGAAGCCTGGCTACCTCCTCATCTAACTCCTTTGGAAGCATGTATACGCCTACTTCAGGAGCGTCTTTTGCAAGAGCAATCTGTGCCATCACCTGATTGGTAAATGAATTTGACATTACAAAGCTTGGATGACCATTAGCACAACCAAGGTTAACTAGCCTTCCTTCAGCAAGCAAAAACACTTCATGTCCATCAGGGAATTTATATCTATCAACCTGAGGTTTGATGGTCTCTCTTTTTACTGAACTATCGTCATTAAGCGCATTTACCTGAATCTCATTATCAAAGTGCCCAATGTTACAAACAATGGCCTGATCTCTCATTCCATAAATATGGTCTTTGGTAATTACATCTTTGTTCCCAGTGGTTGTTACAAAAATGTGTCCATCTTTTAAGACACTCTCAATTGTAGTGACTTCAAATCCTTCCATTGCTGCTTGGAGAGCACAGATTGGGTCAATTTCAGTTACAATTACCCTGGCACCATAGCCACGCATTGATTGAGCACATCCTCTTCCAACATCACCATAGCCACATATTACAACTGTTTTGCCAGCTACCATGATATCAAGTGCTCTTTTCAAACCATCTGCTAAAGATTCCTTACATCCATAAACGTTATCAAATTTAGATTTTGTTACAGAATCATTAACGTTATAAGCTGGGAATAAGAGGTGTCCATCTTTTTCCATCTGAACAAGCCTGTGTACTCCTGTGGTGGTCTCTTCGGAGACACCAATCACATTTTCTTTTACCTTATGCCAGTGATTGGGATCCTTTTCTAATACTTCTCTGAGAAGTTTTTCTATAATTATTTCTTCCTCAACCTTGGTAGTTATTTCAGGTACATTGCCATATTTAGCATAAAAGTTCTCAAGCTCATATCCTTTGTGAATCAGTAAAGTAGCATCTCCTCCATCATCAACAATTAGATCTGGACCAGACCCATCAGGAAATGTAAGTGCTTGAAGTGTACACCACCAATATTCTTCAAGCGTCTCCCCCTTCCATGCATAAACAGGTATACCAGAGTCTGCAATAACTGCTGCTGCATGATCCTGAGTTGAAAAAATATTGCAACTGGCCCAGCGAACATCTGCACCAAGATCAACCAGAGTTTCAATTAGAACAGCTGTTTCAACAGTCATATGCAATGATCCTGTTAATTTTTTCCCTTTCAATGGTTTTTCTGGACCGTATTTGTTACGTGTTGACATTAGACCTGGCATTTCTTTTTCGGCTATGTCCAATGCCTTCCTTCCATCATCAGCAAGCGATAAATCCTTCACCTTGTATGGTAAGTTTTCTACAATATTATTAGTAGCAGTAAGTGTTTCTGACATTTTATTTCCTATGATTTATTTAATAGGGCATCCACCATATCGGTTTTTTCCCATGTGAATTGTTCAAGCTCGCGTCCAAAATGACCATACGCAGCCGTTTGTCTGTAACGAGGTTTCTTTAAATCTAAATGTGCAACTATTTCTCCAGGTTTAATTGGGAACACATCTCTAGCGAGTATGGTGAGTTTATCATCATCCATTTTTCCTGTACCCCTGGTTTTAACGTAGAAAGATGTTGGCTCAGCAACCCCAATTCCATAGGATAGTTGAACCTCACAACGCTCCGCAAGGTCTGCAGCAACAATGTTTTTTGCAATGTATCTAGCCATATAGGTTGCACTGCGATCTACCTTGGATGAATCTTTTCCTGAAAAAGCTCCTCCTCC
>JAYNUL010000186.1:0-3624 GCA_038281125.1 Fidelibacterota bacterium
GTATGTAATTGAACCATCTTTTATAAATTGGTGAGCACTACCATATTATTTTATAATCTTGGGATGTAATTAATAAAATATAAAAAAGAGCAGTGCCCACCAAAATATCTATTCAAAGTTTTTAATATATTCAGCATACCTATTTTTATTTACAGTTACATTATTCCAAGTATCCTCAAGAATTAATTCTATTTTTTTATCAATCATATCTTGTATTCTTGTTCTGTAATCTTTGTAAGCATAGAAGTCTGTTTCTGCTATTGCATTCATTTCATTCTGAAAAGTGGTAACAGGGTTCATTTTGGAGAAACTTTTAATAAATTTATTTTTTTTCTTGCTTGAAAACTCAATAGAAATAGAAACATTTTTATTAAGTGAATTAATGAGCCCAGATACACTTCTATTAATTGTAGCCACATTTATACTTGTATCAGATGCATGCTGCGTATTTTGCAAAAATGGATATTCTTCTAATAAGCCCTTTTTTATATCCTCCTCTGGGAGATTGAATATGTTATTACTTAGCTCCCGACTAACATCAAGATGATCAGTCATGTAATTGGTTGGATACTTCAATGATGTTATCTGGTGAATGGTACCAGGTATGATAATACAGAGCAACATCCAAATCGATATCATTTTTAAGGCCTGGTCTGAACTCCCCTTTCCAGTGAGATTTATAAAGTAAAAAATTGTGAACCATAAAATCATGTACAATAGAAGTAGAAGTAAAAAATTAACATATTGAACAGTGTGGTTTTCAAAAACACCTGCAAGCAGTGCATAGGGAATGGTTAAAATAAATATTAGCGTAATTACGAAGAAATAATAAAACAAGAAACGAGCTAATATCCATCCTTCCTTTGTTATTTTACTTGAATAAATAAGGTTATCAAATTTTAAGTCTTTCTCAAGGCCTCCAATATTAAAAAGCAATATAATTATCAGAATCGGGGACAAATATGTGAAAACAAAATTAAAATCTAAGGTGCCTATTGCAAGACGTTCAGGATTAGCAATTTCTTCCGCTAAATCACTATCATAGGTGGTACTCCAATTTGTTACACGCTTATAGTATCCATACTGTTCAGACTGCCCCAGACTAAAAGCCATCATAGGTGATGGGTGTTTAAAAGCATGGGATGGGACGTTCCATATTGCCCAGTATGGGATAGTGGGATCTCGCCTAGGCTTTTCAAGGGTACCATTTTCGATTCCTTCATACGTGAGAAGCATATCTTCAATGGAATTGATATTCTTGCTGCTTATTGAAATGATTTGTTTATTGTGCGTTTTAAAAAGTTGATAACCATTTTGGGATCCAAAGATGATTGCGATCACAAAAAGTAAAATCGAAGTCGTCTTGAAAGGGGACCTCATTAAATGCATTAATTCAGTTTGAGTAACTCTTATGTAGCTTTTCATAACACGTTTACTTTAACTGCGTTAACCCTAATTAAAACTTTAATCAGAAGTGCCCAATAAAATAAAAATAGTAAGTCAATTAAATAGTGGTTTAAGTGATTACCTATCCTGGGTGTCTCATATTTAAAACCCTGGACAGATTTAAAGAATTCACTGTCAACGGTCCATTTCCAATCTCCGGTTTTTGACCCTCCATAAGCATGTTTATCGTTTAATGCTTTAATAAGAACTCTTCTGTAGTCTTCAGCCTTTTTTAAGAAATCAAGATGGTGAATCATATCCGTACCACAAAAACCCATACTTGCGCTTTGCAATGATGCAAAAGGATTTAAAAGACCAGAAAACTGGTACAAGCTTTTTTGTTTCTGCATGATCGAATAATTACTTCCAAAATGTTTATCCCAAACAAGATTCCCATACTCCTCATCAGCTTGCATGACAATGCCATCAAAATTAATGGGAAGCTGCGAGAGGCTGTCTACTTGATAATCAGATAGGTATTTATTTTTTAATGCCTCTCTCCTTTTATCATAAGGATTATGCCCATCTATACCCTGATTGCGTTCTGCTCTCATATCCTCTTTAAAGGTCTTTCTATCTGGCAAGACATGAACCTTTTCAACAGCATTACCCCATATTTTTGGAAGAAAGATTGTCCACAGAATCCATATAGCTAGTATTGATGACAGCGCAGAAGTTTTATCATTTAGAGTAGCTGACAGATAGGTTGATAATGAGGTTATAATAAAATAATAAAGACCATACGATAAAAGTATATAAGCCAATCTTTTAAAAATCTCTGGGTTGGTACTGCCAAGAACACTTTGGATTGTGACTGTCACTATTAGCAAGAATAATCCATATATCCAAATGCTGATTGATTTTGCATTGACCAATTTGTCTATTGAGGCACCCTGTAAAATAAGAAGCTTTATCCTTTGTGATTCCTTTTCTTTGCTCATGGAACCAAAGGATAAAAATATGAGAAATAGCGGAATAACGTATTGCAGTATCAGCGAAGATTTAAGTTTGCCAAATTTTGAGACAGACAAAGCTTGAGAAGCTTCAGAATAAATGATTTCATTTTGCACATGACCTTCAAGCTGGAGTACGTTACCTGTAATATCATTAATTCCTCCATCCATTGCATTTAAAATATTGAGTGGTTTGAACGCAAATGACCCATAATGAGCAGCTCTGTGTGGGTTCATTGCTTCAAGATTTTCCCATTGTTTCCGAACATGTTTTTGAGCATCAGATTGAGATTGCTGTTGATTTTTCTGTTGCAGTATTCCCATCCAAACAACAAGTGATAAGCTCAAAACAAAAGATATTGTTGAGTAAAAAAATAATCGATCCCTGATCAAGTTTTTCCATTCATTTATTATTATATCGATCATAATACTCTAAAACTAGTTTTGCATATATTCAATGTAGATGTTCTCTAATTCATTAGTAGATACATCAGATGTTTCCATTTCCTTTAACAACTTACCATTTTTAATTATTCCGATGCGGTTACAGGTCTCACGTATTCTAAAAATATCATGAGATGCCATTAAAATTCCCGCACCATTGGATGCTAATTTTCTTAGAAGTGCAGATAATTCATTACTTGCAAGAGGATCAAGACCACTTGCAGGCTCATCAAGTAGATAAACACTAGCTTCTTTAGCGAGGGCAATTGCAATGCCTACCTTTTGTCGCATTCCTTTTGAATACGTTTCGGTTCTCAAATTGTGAAATTCATTGTCGAGCCCACATTTATCTAGAAATCCTTCAAGTTTTTCGGGACTATGGTTTTTATCATTAAGTTTGCAAAAATAATCTAAGTTTTCAACTCCTGTTAAGTATGGATAGAGGCTAACATTTTCGGGTATGTACCCAATTTGTTTTCTTGCCTCATCAGAATTATCAGTTGTGTCCACTCCATTAATGAGCGCTGTTCCTGAATCTGGGGTCAAAAATCCTAGTAAAATATTTAAGGTAGTTGATTTACCAGCCCCGTTAGAACCAAGTAATCCATAGATTTCACCTTCTTTGATCTCTAATGACAAGTTATCTACTGCCTTTAGATTCTTAAAAGATTTTATAATATTATGAATACTAATCAAGTTTTTCATTGTCAAAGTTTATCGTTTTAAATAGCTGATTAATCAGTAGATAGAAAGGTCATACCTAAATGAATAAGATATAACC
>JAYNUL010000187.1:0-1423 GCA_038281125.1 Fidelibacterota bacterium
AGACTCTCATCATTAAACCAAGCTTGAACAACGTTTGTATCTGGAGACTGAGTTGGAGAAGTATAATATTGTTGTGAGATTGCTGTGTCGCTGACTGAATAAGGATAATCGGGGACATATGTCTTTTGCCATGCTTGATATTCTGAGCTCCTAGACTGAGTAAGCTCTTCAAAGTCAATTGTAGAAACTATGTTTGTATCTGATAGTTGTGTTTGAGACTCAATAAACCCACTTTCATCAATCGATTCTATGATCATATTCTGATCTTTAGTTGGGATGTATCTTTCTTGAAGCAGTCTATATTGTTCTTGTGCTAGAATTTCATTCTTTTTGTTAATGCTATCTGTTTTATTTAAATCATTTTCAGCAATTTGAAGTTTTATTTCATCATTTTCTGTTTTCCTCTTTTTTAGAAAGTTAAAAAAGTTAGACCAACGTTTTGACTTTGATTTTTTTGATAGTGATTCAACTAGAATAGGTTTCTCTTTAATAATTAATGTGTCTTTCTTTGTTGTTAGCATAGACAAAGGAGAATCCTTTTCGATATTCTTTTTTGCTGGAAATAGACCACTAAACCAGCTATCATCCTTTTTATCTTGAGATTTTTCAGGCACATAGTCTACTGTTAACGAATGAGCAATTTGTTCAGTTAGGGTATCGCCTGTATCAATGTCAACGTATGTTTCTTCTACAGGTTTATTTGCTGAGCTAAGATCTAAAATATCATTTACAGCAGGGCGGTTATTTTCTCCCTTACCCGCTAGTGATTTTGGTTTCTCCGTTAAAACAGATTTAGAAAATGTCTCTTTTTCTCCGGGATGGTTCGTAGTATAAAGTTTTCCATGATATTCAAATATAGCGTTTGGACCAAGCTCTTTTCTAGCTTCATCAAATGCACTTTTAAAATTTGTATTATACTTGGGAAAGCCTGATGATTTTGCAACATTGAAAACTGATGTCCCTTTTTCTTTAATATATTCTTTTAGGGTTGCTACTTCTGATTTTTTCATTTCAGTATGAATAAAAACAATTGTACTTGGAGAAGTTTTCGAATTGATGATGTCATAGCCAAGAATTGGCTTTCGAATTAAAATTGCTAGTTGGGTGGATTCATCAAAATCATCAATAACTATTTTCCTAACGTCACCGGAAAAGTCTTCTTGGGGCTTTTTACCCTTTGGAGCCCTAACGCCTAATAGAGTAAGGTATACCCAGCCTCTATCAGATTTCCAACCTATAATATCATCGTCATCAATAGGTTCGGTATAGTCAAGGTTTACCATTATACCATTTTGTTTTACACTGTAACTAACGTCTTTGAGGGTCGCTCCCATCAAAATAGACGCAAAAAACACTATTAAACATTTAGTGAATGTATGATTCAAATAGAACTCCGCATGAGTGAGCCTTTTTTAGACTCCCC
>JAYNUL010000187.1:1523-3608 GCA_038281125.1 Fidelibacterota bacterium
GATCTCAGCTTTGATAGGAAACGAGGCAACAACCATAAAGGTATTTCATGTATTTGAAAGTTTTGGCACACAGACCCAAGAACTAAAAAACTCAGTTGTAATCAATTTTGACTCGAATGGTTTTGTTGTTGACAGCACGATTTATAGTCATACTCTACCACTAAGTGAAAAATATGTATATGTCTCAGGGCCTAATGAGGGATTAAAGCTTAGAAGAAACTATGATAAAGAAATGATTTTATCATATCGCTTTGAAAATGATAAAAAAGGAAACAGAATAAGTACAGAATTATTTGGGACAGGAGACAGCTTATATTGGAGACAGTATCAAAAGTTCGACAGTAACGGGAAAATAATTAAACGAATAAGATATAATCCAATTGAAGCAATTAATCCTGAGATGGTATACGGAGAAGATCATTCAAAAGATATGATTTGGGGAGAAGATTACAGCTATGACTCGACAGGGGCTGTACTTGAACACAAAGAAGTCTACAATAACTATATTTTAGTTATAACTAATTTTAAAGTAGATCAGAAAGAGACCCCAAAAGAGCTAAGCCAATACTTTGATCCCTCTGTAATCTTCCAAACAATATTTTTCCACAATGATCAGGGTGAATTAGTTGAGGAAAGGTCTGTAGGAAGGCTTGGGCAATCATTAGGTTCTAAAATACACAAGCATGATATTCTTGGCAGACGCGTTTCAACAACCTCATATAATGAGGAGGGTACTGTTGAAAAAATATACAATACGGTTTACGATGATGAAAACTTTAAAACGTATGACTATTATTCTGATTCTAATGTAAAATTGAATTCAATTAGAGAGGTTTTATTGGATAATCAAGGACGTAAATATGTAGAAACGATCTTGGATGGTCAGGATCGAGTCCTAGAGAAGAATGTATATTTATATAACAACCAAGGAAGAATAAAAGAGGTAAAATGTTATGATATGCTGCGACGCGGAAGGGAAGGAAAAGATGAAATTCCTATTAGGGTTAGTACCTATGAATATGATTAAATTAAGAGCTTAACTCCCAATGGCAATCGATATCGGAGGAAATTATGAAAGTCATTGATCCAAAAAGTATGTTAATCGGTATTTTGATTACTCTGCTGGTGTTTTCAACATTAGGACTGAGGCCAAAAACTGATGAACTTGGTCACCTTGTAGTAAGAAGTCTTACAATTGAAGACGATCGTGGTGTGATTATGGGTTATTTAGGAAACGGTTATATGCAAACATACAATCAATATGGAGAGCCAACCTTGTTCATCGGAACAGGTAAAGATGGCGGAGGCTATATGAGAGCATATAATGGAAATGGAGATGAGTCTGCATATGTTGGCACTGGCCGGATGGGGGGCGGATACATTCGCACCTATAACAATTCCCAAAAAGAGACTGCATATCTTGGTACAGGCTCAGATCACGCTGGTCAGTTAAGAATATATAACAAAGAGGGTGAAACATCATCCTACCTTGGAGAAGGTTATTATCAAGCTTATAACCAGTTTGGTGAAAGGACACTCTTCCTAGGTACGGGCACTAGTGGTGGAGGATACCTCAGGACATACAATTTTAACGGTCAAGAAACTGTTTACTTGGGTACTGGCGCAGACAGCTCAGGACAGATGCGAGTATACGATGCTGCTGGGGAAACCGGAACATTCCTTGGAAGCGGTTATTTTCGTACCTACAACCAATTTGGGAAAATGACCACTTACCTTGGAAATGGAAAAGACGGTGGAGGCTATCTAAGAACAAATAATAAGTTCGAAACTGAAACATCATTTTTAGGGACTAATAATTCTAATGAAGGGCTTATTAACCTAAATGATAAGTTCGGTCAAAGCTTCTGGATTCGCTTAAACAAGGGCGATTGATTATTTATACAACTTTTTGACTTTTTCATCTCATTGTTTTAACTTTAGGAACAAAAGGTATCCGAGAGGGGGATGAAATAGACATTCATCCAAGAATACCTCCTATTTTACATACTCAGACAATGAGGATTTGACCATGCGGAAAATACTGGTTAACTCACTTGTGCTGTCAGCCCTGGCCCTTGGCCAGAA
>JAYNUL010000188.1:0-3587 GCA_038281125.1 Fidelibacterota bacterium
TTTATTTATTAATCAAATCGTTCACTCTTGAACGCATAAGTTTACTAGGTTTAAATGTTGGAACAAACCTTTCTGGTAAATAAACTGGTTCTCCTGTACCAGGATTTCTAGCCTTTTTAGGCATGCGATGTTTAATACCAAAGGTACCAAAGCCTCTTAATTCAACTCTCTCATTACTTGCAAGTGACTCAATGATAGTACCCATTATGCCATTCATTACAGTTTCGGTTTCAACTTTGGTCAAACCTGTTGCCTCTGAAACGATGTCTACTATTTCTTGTTTTGTCATGGTTACCCTCCAGTTTTACCAAAAATTCAATATTGTTAATTAATCACTTTACCCAAATCACTAATCTTTGACCGGGATGAATAAGATGGGAACCATATTTCATATTATTCCATCTCCTTATCTTACTTGCTCTTGTCCCAAAGTTTTCAGCAATTTGCCCCAACGTATCTCCCCTCTTAACTTTATAAACCCTTTTTGAATGACCGGGAGGTCCACCATTTTCATTATTACCCCAAACCTGACCACCTTTTAAAGGAACATTTAATTTTTGACCTACTCTTACTTTATTTCTATTCCGAATTTTATTAACAGCAGCTAAATCATGTATGGATACATTGTACTTTTTAGAAATAGTCCAAAGACTTTCTCCAAACCTTACTCTGTGGACAACAAATTGAGGTGCAAATCTTTCTTCTTCTGGTATGGCATTCCAAGCAGATAGGAAATGTTCTTTTGTTCCCATAGGGAGTTTAAGAGGATACCCAGCTTCCGTTGGAGTGGCAGATTGCCTAAGCTCAGGGTTGTACTCCTTAAGCACTTTTGGTTTTAAACCAGCAACTCGAGCTAGAACTGATATATCTGCACTTTTCTCTAATTTGATTGTTTCATATTCAAAAGGTTCAACATTTGTTGGAATCTTAAAGTCATATGCTTCTGGATTTCTAGCAATTATTGCAGCAGAAAGAAAATAGGGCACATAATTTCGAGTTTCTCTTGGAAGAGAATGCATCTGCCAGAAATCATAAGTTTGATGAATTTTCGATGCTCGAGAAACTCTTCCCGAACCGCAATTATAAGCTGCAAGCGCCAAGTACCAGTTATCAAATTGTTTATATAAATCTTTTAGATAGAGACAGGCAGCATGAGTTGCTTTTTCAGGGTCTCTCCTTTCATCTCTATACCAATCTCTGTTTAGGCCGTATCTTTTACCAGTTGAATAAATGAACTGCCACATACCTGATGCCTTTGCTTTACTGTATGCTTTTGGATTTAATCCAGATTCAATCATCGCTAGATAAATGAATTCTTCTGGCATTTCATGCTCTTTTAAAATAGGTAAAATTAAATTTTTATATTTCGCATATCGATCAAGCCATATTTGAAATTGTTTTCTGCCTTTTGTTTGAAAGTATTTTATGTACTGGTCAACGTGTTTTGTTCTAACAAGCGGCACATGTCCATCACGATCTTCAACCACAATTAGCTTTGTTTCGCCCATCTCAATTTCAATAGCCTCACTGATATCCGCCCACATTTTTTCAGCCATAACTGGTGCATTAATACTTTGGACTGAAACTAAGTTGTGAGTATATAATTCAGTAAAGGTTCTATTGAAACGATCAAATTCTTCCTTATCCTCCAGATTCATATCACCTATCTGGTCTGCCTCCATTAGAAGTTCAAAAATTTTACTTAGTAAAAAATGAACCTCCAGAGTATCTTTGTTAAAATCGCAGATAATTACCTCAGACATTAATAACTTAGCATCTCGTAGAATTTCTGGGAACCTGTTTCGAGTTTCATCAAGATTCATTGTTGTGTCAGAGGTAGCTGTATATACAGCTACACTTGGGAATACTTTTGAGGTATACTTCGCCTCAGCACCAAGTAAACCTACAGTGTAAATTAAGAAAGGAATAATATCTCTAAGTACTTTTGTCAAAGGGATTTAGTGAAACTCCGCTATGGAATATATACTAAGAATAATTAAACGTACAAGACCTTGTTAACGCATATTTTCAATTGTTGATGTTGTGCTAAATCCAGGAGTTAATTGCACAATTTTTATTTCACCGCCTGAACTAGTAACTTCTTCAAAACCAACAATTTCGTTTGGAGTATAATCTCCGCCTTTTACAAGGATGTCAGGTTTAATTAGGTTAATTAATTCCAAAGGTGTATCATCATCAAAAATATAAACTTCATTTACATATCCAGTATTAAGAAGTGCGTTTTTTCTCTCGATTTCATTTTGCATGGGCCTATCTTCTCCTTTCAATCGTTTGACTGATTCATCGGAATTAAGTCCTAATATCAAAATATCTCCAAATGAAAAAGATTGTTTTATTAAATCTCTATGACCTTTATGTAGCAAATCAAAACAGCCATTGGAAAAAACAATTTTTTTATTAGTTTTCCTAATGCTGGCAACATATTCCAATATTTTCTTTTCATCTAGCATATTTAATTCAAATTATAGATAACTTATATCAAATCTGAAACTTTTTCACGAACATGTTCTGCCAATTGTTTTCTAGTTTCATAAGAATAATTACTTGGTTCAATTGGAGTCCCCACCCTTAACTCTACTAAACGACCTTTCATTGACCAAGAGCCTTTCCCAAACATTTCAAATGACCCAATAAATGCAATCGGAACAATAGGCATTTTTGTATCGATTGATAATAAAAGACCACCTTTTTTAAATGGACCAATCGATCCATCTTGAGTACGCGTCCCTTCAGGGAATAAAAGTATTGATCTGGGATTGTCTAGCAATGATTGTTTTGTTTTTTCTAAAATTCGTATTGCGCTTTCACTTTTTTTACGATCAATAAAAATATGACCAGCTGTTCGCATTACCCAACCCAATAAAATCACGGACCTTAACTCAATTTTTGCAATAGGGACCAGCCAATAAGGTAGACCAGAGAATGCAATAGGAATATCTAGCATGGATGTATGGTTTCCAGCAAAAATATAGTTTGCATTTAGATTTAGATTACTTAAACCAGTTACTTTATATTTTATTCCACAAGTAAATAATATAAACTTGCCCCACAGCCTTGCGCAATGACCTAACGTACGTCCCTTATTCGATTCAAAAGTCGTTAAAAATATTCCTGATAATCCAAAAACAATGGTCCAGAGAACAGTGCAGATAGAGGCCCAAAGGACTCTCAACCTATTTCAACTCCTTGAAACCCAAAAAGTTTGCAACTTCTTCGGGGAAAATAATTTCTCCTCTCTCATTCTGATATGTCTCAATTAATGCAGCCATTAATCTGGGAGTCGCAACGCCTGAACCATTTAATGTATGTAGAAATGAAACTTCATTATTTGATGAATTTCGATATCTAATATTACCTCTACGAGCTTGAAATGATTCAAAGTTGCTACATGAAGATACCTCAAGCCATCTTTTTTCACCGGGTGCCCATATTTCAAGATCATAACATTTTGAAGCAGAAAAACTTAAATCACCAGTACAAAGTTCAACAACTCTGTAGTGCAGGCCTAGTCTCTGCAAGATAGATTCTGCTTGATTAGTTAATGATTCTAATTCTTCGTAAGACTT
>JAYNUL010000189.1:0-3585 GCA_038281125.1 Fidelibacterota bacterium
ATATATGAACCAACGTTTGCATTCAAAAAGGATATGCAATGAAAAAAAAAAGATTTTACGTTTTTTGAAAAAATCAAGCTTTGCAATGACTTAGGAACTTTTCTAAGTGAATTAAATAATATTAATAATGCTAATTATATAGATAAATCTATGGTCAATAACCTTTTAAATAGGTTAGGACAGTGGCGTAAGGATTTGAAAATTAGGCAATATTATTACGATTTATAACCGATGAGCAAACGAGAATCTGTTCCAAAATATCCCTCCCAGATAGATGAGATGAATGCTATTGATAAAATCTTTAGTAAAACGCTAAAACAAAGAAATAATATCATTAAAAGAAATTCAAAAGCAAATCGTGATATAATAAGAACGTTAGACTTGAAAATATCTATCTGTATTAAAAAAAGAGCAAAAGTAACAAAGGGTGGATATAATGATATACCCATGAATATGTGGGAGTGGGAACCCTATTTTTCAATAGATAAAAAATTATTACCTAAGACAACTTAGATTAAACCACAACGGGAATATGGAAACGGAAGTTACGTGTTATTTTTGTTATGAGACCTTCGAGGTATATCTTGACCTGATAGAAGGCAGTGATACTGTCATTATTGATTGCGTTGTTTGCTGCAATCCTAATCTGATTCATTATCAAATTAGCAATAATTCTATAAATGTCATCGATATTAATAGTGGTAACGAATGAGGATTTAATATATAAGTTTAAATTACTTTTTATATTTTTTAAAACAAATCAACCAGAACTTATTTTCTCTTTTAAAGCCTTTTGGTAAGAAGATATCCTTTCCTCGTCAGTAGACCATGGATAACCGTGGTCATTTTCAACAAACTCTTCGAAAATGTTTTTAGTAGGTTTGATTTTGCTTGCATTCCTTCTTAAATAAAATGGAGCATAAAAGGTAAATACCACTGCTATAATAGTTAATGTTAATGTCACATATCAAAATAACGATTAAATGCCAATAATTTCAAATATCAATTCAACATCCATTAAAGTTTTTTTCAATATTTTAGATTTATTCTCTTTTTAATATATATAATAAACTATTTGAGTTGGTTATTGCTGATGTATTATATTTAGAGCGTTATGAGCGTTTTAAAAAAGAGGAAATAATGGGTTCAAAGTATTTAGAATCAATTCTAATTAACCACAACAGGTCTGGATTTTGTATACTAGAATTCAATATACCCAGCCCAAGCCAGTCCCTAAATCCCAAAGTGATTATGTCATCCGGCAATAGTTTCAATGATATTGCACTTTCAATTTTGAGTACCATCAACTGGAAAACAAAAATGAAAGGCAAGCCAGTCAGCAATAATAGAGTACGATTACCTGTTTACTTTAAGAATTAAATAAAAAGGTTCAAAAATGGTTAACCACAGTAGATATCAAAGGACAAGAAGTTTAAGAGTTAAAGTAATTGATAACTCAGAACAAGTTATTGAAAAGTTGGACAAACTCCTATTGCTAATTATTCTCCCGCTTTCATTTTCAGCAATTATCAATGCATTTCTCCAAGCATTACTTTGATTTTTTAGCTATCTTTGAGCTAAAATAAATTCAAAAGGTATATTGTATATGAAAAAGATTTTATGTATCCCATATCTAATCTTCTGTATTTCGTGCTCAAGCGATTCAGGCAAAAAGACCAAATCTTCAGATGGTGTTTCCAATTCCAAAGACGCTATCGTATATCAGCCTGGCTCCTATAATCTTCTTGCTGATAGTTCAAAATTTGCCTGGTTGGGAACTGAACTAACAACTAAAACCCATTTTGGATCCCTGCGTGGGCAGAGTGGTAACCTAAAAATTGATAAAGATGGAGGTGTAGTTGGCAACATTACTATTGATATGCAATCAATCCTTGTTGAAGATCTCAAGGGAAGATCCAAAGAGGTTCTTGAAAATCATTTAAAGAGTGATGATTTCTTTGGTACTGACAATTTTCCAACTGCAACTCTAGAATTTAGGTCATTAAATCGTTATAATAATGATGGCGGCCAAATATTTAATGGAAATCTCACAATCAAAGGTATTACTAATGAGGTAGAATTTTCTGCAAAACTTATTAAACAAACTCCTCTGCTGCATGCAGTAGGTAAATTAGTTTTTGATAGGTCGAAGTATAATGTCAGGTTTAGATCGGGATCATTTTTTGATGATTTAGGTGATAAACTCATTTTGGATGAGATTGAAGTTGATATTATTCTGATTGCTGAACCAGCATGACTATTTTAGATGGTATTTAAGAATGAAGATAAATTATAGCGTTCAAATCACAGTCTTTCTGTCTCTTTTAATAACAATGCCATTTCCATTAAGTGGTAACTCTGGTGGGCCTCCAACAGGCTATGCTTACAATGCGCCTAACTACAACAACTGTACTGTTTGCCATAGCGGAACGCCTAATTCTGGTGACGGTTCAATTGAGTTCGTTAATTTACCGAATGAATACGTCCCTGGTGAAACCTATTCTATTGGAGTCACTGTTACTGGTTCAAACAGTCGAGGGTATGGGTTTCAAGCAACAGCCATGTCAGGAGACCAGTTTGCAGGGAATTTCAGCCTTAATTCTAATTCAGAAAATTTAGAATTAAATGGTGGATTCATCCAGCATAGTTCAAGAACGGATTCAGGAATCTGGTATTTTAATTGGGATGCACCAGAAGAAGTTACCGAAACAATTACTTTTAGTGCCTCTGGAATCGGGACTGGCGGTTCCTCAGGATACAGTGGAGATCGAGTTTATACTGTTCAAGTTGAAATACAACCTCAGAGTGTTGGAATTTTATCAAGCGATCCATTAATATCTTTTAGCCTTGATGGTAACTATCCTAATCCATTTAATGGTGAAACAATAATTAGCTATGCCATACCCAAAGATGGTTTTGTAAATATCTCTATTTTCAACGTCGCCGGTCAATTTATTATAAGCTTGGTAAATGACTATCAGCTCCGTGGAGAAAAAAAGGTCTTCTGGGATACTAAGGATGCGACAGGTACCTACGTACCATCTGGCGTTTACTACTATGTAGTAAGTAACGGTATATATAAAGAAGCAAGAACTATGACACTTTTGAAATAAAGTGTACAAAGGACTCTATTTCAAAGATGGTTTGAGAGTTGAATCGTATGAATTATTGTCCTGATTGCGGTGATCAAACTTTTTTAAAGAACATTCCTAATGATAGATTACCAAGAAATGTCTGCCAAGGTTGCGATCAAATTCATTACGAGAATCCCAAAATAATTGTTGGATCCCTTCCGGTTTTAAATAATTCAGTTTTACTATGCAAAAGAGCCATCCACCCTTCCATAGGTATGTGGACCATACCATCAGGATTTATGGAATTAGGAGAATCCCTAGAGGATGGTGCCAGGCGGGAAGCATTAGAAGAGGCAAATCTTACATTTGAAATTATCAAGCTGTATGGAAACTATAGTATCCCTGAAATCGGTCAGGTCCTTTTTGTGTTTCTTGTAAACATATTAAATAAAGATTACGCGCCTATGGATGAAACTTCAGAAGTACAATTATTTAAAATTGACAATATCCC
>JAYNUL010000190.1:0-1498 GCA_038281125.1 Fidelibacterota bacterium
GATAATCTTTGTTTTGATATTCAATAGCAAATTTTAATTGATACCAATCCTCTCTGAAGCCGCCGGATAAATTTATTGCCTTTATTATAAAATTATATGCTATGTCATATTGTTTTTCAGTTGCATAAACTAGCGCTGTAAGTCCATAAATATTATGAATACCAGGAACTGGTTTTGGTTGTTTTTCAGCAGTTTTTATAAAATCAAGCAAAAGAGTTTTAGCTTTTTCAACCTTCTTTTCTGTTGCGTATAACTGAGCTAAAACTTGAACAAGGGTTGTTGATTCCTGAAGAGGAAGAGCTTTTTCATCATAAGCAACTTGAAGCTTATCCAATGCCTCTGGCATTCTTTCTCTTTGGTAAAGAAAAAAGCCATAAGTTCTAGCTATGACCGCTTTATTATAAGATTTTGATCTCCAGCCACGTTTATACAGTTTTTCAAGAATATTCTCAGCTTCATCGAATTTTTTTTCTTCAATTTTGGTATCTGCTCTTGTGAGTTCATAATAAACAAACTCACTCAATACATCTTCTGATACTAATTGAATATTAATAGATAAGAAAAATATAAATAGTAACTTCTTCATAGCTTAAAATAATTTAAATTCAATAATCTGACTACCTGCTTGCTCGACTGCAATACCGTTTACGACTTTTGGCTTAAACTTCCACTTTTTAATAGCTCTTAATGCTGCAGAATCAAAAACTCTTGGAGGTCTTGAATCAATTATTTTTGGTGATGATACGGAACCATCAGCAGTTACTACAAATTGGATTTTTACCCATCCCTCAACACCCCCAAGCAGTTCATTTCTTGGATATTGCGGATTAATTCTTACTAATGGAACTAGTTGAGAGTTTCCACCAGTACTTTGAGGACCTAGGAAAGCTCCCTTCATATCAGTCGGCACTGATATATCTGGAAATTCAATGTTTAGGTTTGGTAATGTTGGTGGTGCTGTTAGTTCTGGAGTAACCAAATCAGGAGGTGGTGGTTTTTTTGGAGGTTCTGGTTTGTCTGGAATTGTTCTAGATTTTTCTCTAAGTGATGAATCTTTTTTTAATCTTATAAAATCAACAACTCTAAAAGAGTTTTCAGTTTTAAGTGATTCGTTGGATGGTTTTACAATATATGCCAAGGTTACAAAGAATAAAAAAGCTAAGATTAAACCTATAATATGTCCTTGATATTGTTTAATCATTCTCAGCAGCAATAGATATTTCTAAAACCCCAGCAAGCCTAATTTGATCCATAGCTTCTACAAGAAGACCTGTTTGAGAGGCCTTATCGGCTTGAATAATAACAGCACCTTCAGGGTTTTCAGCCCTGAGTCGAATAATATTAGGTCTTATAGCCCTTAGTTCAACTTTTCTTCGATCTATATAGATTTCATTATTTTCAGATATAGCAACTAAAATATTGCCCTTTTCATTTCGTTCTGCGGTTTGTGCACTTGGACGATTTACTTCAATACCAGCTTCTTTTACAAAAGAAGTTG
>JAYNUL010000190.1:1598-3579 GCA_038281125.1 Fidelibacterota bacterium
GTTTGTGCACTTGGACGATTTACTTCAATACCAGCTTCTTTTACAAAAGAAGTTGTTACTATAAAGAAAATCAACATTATAAAAACTATGTCCAGCATAGGTGTTAAATCTAATCCAGCTTCCTCAGAATATATTTTTTTTCTTCTTCTCATAGTTTTGATATTAATGTCTGTGATTTACTATTTAGAATAGTAAAAGTTAATAACCCAACAATACTAATTGCCATACCCGTCATTGTTGGAAGTGTTGCTTTTGTTATGCCAGAAGCTAAAGCTCTTGCGTTACCTGTACCAAAAAAGGAAACAACATCAAATACCTCAATCATACCTGTAACTGTTCCAAGCAAGCCGAGAACGGGACATAAAGTAATTAAAATTTGGATGGTTGTGAAATCTTTTAAAACCACAGATTTAAAATCAGCTTTTTGGATTGAAAGATTTAATAAATAAAATTCATCTTTTTCTATGCTGTTAACTTTTGACTCAAAGCTTTTTTGTATGTCAGTAATTTCAAAAAATAAGAACTTAAATTTTGCTGCAAGCAAAATAAATAAATAAATGCTTATGAAGAACAAAACAAAGACAATCGGGCCACCTTGATCAATAAAGTTATTGAATGTTCTAATAAAATCAAACATTATTTTTTAATATTTATAGCAACTATTCCTGATGCCTTTTCCTCTAAGAAACCAATAATTGATTTTGAGTAATTCTCAGCATACGAATGAAGGAATAATAAAGGTGCAGCAACTATTAAGCCTAGCATTGTTGTAACAAGTGCTTGGGATATACCCCCTGCCATTAATTTAGGATCACCTGTACCAAACAGAGTTATAGCCTGGAATGTTTCAATCATACCAATAACCGTTCCTAAAAGACCTAATAATGGTGCAACAGTTGCTATAAGCTTGATAGCTTTAACTCTAACCTCAATCATAGGAGTGATTGATTGAATCTTTTCATCTAGAATTATTTCAAGGGATTCAATTGATTCATTTGCGTTATCTTTTGCAACTTGCAATAAATCACCCAATAAATTCGATCCGATATTATTCATATCTTCTTCTTGTTTGTTAATTTCTTGAAGCTTTTCTCTTAAAACATAGATTCTCTCCCCAGAGAGCGCAACACCAAACAAGCCTAGTAATATAATCACATAACCAACGAGTCCACCATCAGCAATTCTTTGAAAGAAAGTTTTCTTTTGAATGAGTTTTTCTAAAATCGCTCCTCTTGTAGGATCAATATCAACAGTAAACATTCCATTCTCTGCAGATTGAAGATTGCTTAATTTTCTTTTACTTACGCCTGAGGGTTGAGATGGAAGAAACTCAACTTGATTAGTATCTATTAAGTGTTTTAAAAACTTCCCATCAGAAGATAAGGAGAAAGTTCCAATTCTTAAAACATTTAGATTTGTAAGCTTCCCGTCTGCAGTTAATACCTCAGTATCAAAAGATTTAACATTTTCAGCATTACTAATTTCTTTTAATAGTTCTATCCATAATCCAGAAATATCATCTAAATTTGGTAATTTTTTTGACTCTGCAAGATTCTTAAGAAATAAATCTCTATTAGGATTGTCTATATTAGTTATAGAATTTTTAAATTCCCCTCTTGTTTGACCAGAAACCTGCTTAACAACACCAAACATTTCACCAAGATTACCTAACTTCAAAGTTAATTTTTCTTCTAACTCAGCTAATTTCTTTTCATTTTCATCAAACTTATTGGTTAATTTTACAGATAAAGCCTCTGCGTCTGCTAAATCTTTTTCTAATTTTTTATTAATACGTTTTAGCTCATTTAATTTTTTTTCTTTGGTATTAGCTCTTGAAAAATCAAATCTTTTTTCAATATCAATCCCTTCTTCAATCTCTGTAATTAATTGCTGTAAAGGTGAAATCTCTTTATCAATATCTTCTTGCGATAAAAGATTGTTAGAGAAACCAAAGAATAAAACTACTGGTAGGATGTATTTA
>JAYNUL010000191.1:0-3502 GCA_038281125.1 Fidelibacterota bacterium
GGGTATTTTAGGTAATGTCCAAATTTATACAGTTGGTGTTTCTTTCTAATGATATATAATGAGATTCACTCACTACCTTTTTATTCTATTCATTACTCTTAGTTGTACAGACACCCCTCTTGTACCTGAAGATACAATTCTTGCACGAGTTGGTGGAAAAATAATCACAATACAAGATTTTATTAGAAGGTCGGAGTATACAATACGGCCAAATTATTGTAGGCGAGATAATTATATTCATAAAAAAATTATTTTGAATTCATTAATTGCAGAGAAATTGACCTCCCTTGAGTTTGAAAAACAAAATTCTGGATTTAAATCATCAGATTTAGAGCAATATTTCAATGGTAGAAAGGAACAGGCAATGAGGCAGTTGTTATACTTTGAAGAATACTTCTCAATAGTAAACATATCTTCTGATGCTGTTCAAAAGAATTTAAAAATGGCAAGTAGAAGAGTTAATATTCAATTTTTAAATCTTCCGGATACAAGCATAGTAAGAAAGGTACAAGAATTAGATTATCAAGGAATTCCTTTTGATTCAATCCATAGTGCTATCTGGGGTGGTAAGGCACCCACAAAAGAGATAGGTTGGTTTGATCGTGAGCAGGATTATTTACATGATGCAATTTTTGAAGAGAAGATTCGGAAGGGAGATTTATTAGGTCCATTTCATACAGATGAAGACACCTATGTTATCATAAAAATTAATGGTTGGATCGAAAGTGTGCCTATTACGGATTCTGAGCAGAACCAATTGTGGAAAGACATTAAAGAAAAGATGACAGAGTCTAAAGCAAAAAAAGAATATTTAGCTTGGGTTCAAGATCTGATGTCAAATAAGAAAATTAATTTTAATTCAAATATCTTTTACAGTTATGCAGAGCATGCAGCTGATTACTTCTTTAAAATGGACTCTGCTAAGGAGGAAATGTTTAATCAAGTTCTTTGGGATGATCCAGAGGTTGATAATAAAAGCTTTTCTTACAAAGAAAATAAGTTAAACGGGAATGAAATTATTTTTGAATATGCAGGTACTTCATGGTCGATTGAAAAATTGAATCAACAATTACTATCGCATCCCTATGTTTTTAGGAAGCGTAAAATGAATAAGAATGAGTTTCCAGAGCAGCTGAGATATGCAATAGCAGATCTATTGCGAGATGTGGAGATTACAAGACAATGCTATTATAAAGGTTTTGACTCTCGCTGGAACGTCAAGGTGTACGAAGAAATGTGGAAAGATGTTTATAAAAGTAAAACCTATTTGGCTTCGATAAGAAAAGATAATAAACAGATAAAAAACCAAGAGAATTGGATTGAATTTATGAATCCCAGAATAGACTCGCTTCAAAATCTCTATTCTGATCAAATTGAAATAAATATGAATGCTTTTGAAAAGATTAGATTAACACAAACAGACATGATGGTAATCCAACGAGGAGTACCTTATCCAATAATGGTTCCATCTTTTCCTGTGTTAACTTCCGATAATAAATTGAATTATGGAAAATCATTTAATTAAAACCTTCTCAGCGATAATAGTTTACTTTTCCTGTTTTGCATTTTCACAAATTTATCGAGGAGCTGAATTACGAACTTTAGACCCGGTACTATATGGTAAATTTGAAGCGCGTTATAAGCCTGCCCAAGGTGAGGGATTAGTATCTTCTTTTTTTGTTTACAATGATGATTTCCCCAATACTAGTTGGGTTGAGGTTGATGTAGAAATTTTAGGAAGATTTCCAAATATTGTTGATATGAATGTCATCACCAACACAAGCCACCTTCGTACTCATTTTACTACACTTGATACTCATATAGATTTTCATGAATATGGATTTGAATGGACTCCTGATTATGTTGCCTGGTTTATAAATGGTGAGGAAGTTTATCGTCAAACAGAAGATCATATAGGAGATTTAATTCATCCAGCAAAAATCATGATGAATATCTGGAATCCAACTTTTGATGATTGGGTTGGTATTTGGGATGATAGAGTCCTGCCGAGATTTGCTTTTTATGATTGGGTAAGATATTCATCATACACCCCTGGGAATGGTGATACCGGCACTGAAAATAATTTCACCTTTCAATGGGAAGATGATTTTGATGATTTTGATGATAATCGTTGGGAAATTAGCCACAATCATACATGGGGAGGTAATCAAGCTCTTTTTATTGAAGAGAATGCTATCTTCGAAAACGGCTATTTAGTGCTCTGTCTTACAGATAATGAAAATATTGGATTTCAAGATCAAGAAAAACCTCATTTATTGTGGGCAAGAGCAGATGGTGATTCAATTGTTGTACAGTTCAGTGAAGAATTAGATCCAGAAACCGCCCAAAATGTTGGTAGCTATACTATTCCAGGAGTTTTAATTAATTCCGCAACTTTGATGAATGATCAACGGACAGTTCATTTACAAGTTACAGACATGATACTAACCGAAGATTATACTTTATATATCATCGGTATCAATGATGACTCTGATCCTCCCAACACTCAAACAACCCAATCTATTGCAATAGACATGCCAAATCCAATCTCTTTTCCACTTAAAATCAATGTAGCAGGAGAAGGTTTCAATGACTTTTCCCCAGACCAATTATGGTCTTCTTCTGTTGAATATGGTCATATGAATGGTAATTATCAAAGTACAGATGCCAATATTGGGAATACAGTAGAAGAAACTATATATCAAACTAGTTTAAATAGAGTTGTATCATATAAAGCCCGAGTCCCTAAAGGTGAATATTCTGTATTATTAAAACTTTCTGAAAATCATTATAATCAGATAGGTATTCGATCTTATGATGTTTATGCTGAAGATTCTTTATGGATATCAAATTTAGATGTCTTTCAACAAGCAAACATATTTACAGCATTTGATACCATACTAGATGGAATAATAGTTGAAGATGGTATATTAGATCTATATTTCTCTGCTGTTAATTATGGAGCAGGGTATGAATATGCTGGTCCTTTTATAAATGGACTAGAAATAAACCTCGTCCAAGAACTTTCTAATGATTTCTTTCAGGCAAAAGATTTTTCTATCAGCAGCCCGTATCCAAACCCTTTCAACAATAAACTTACGATACCGATTGAAGTAAAAAAACATGGGGAGGTGCGCATTGAAATTTTTAATATCTCTGGTCAATTGTTGGATGTAATTCATCGAGGACATCTTGGAACAGGTAATTATGAGTTAATTTGGGACGCCAAAAACTATTCCAGTGGGTTATACATCATACAAACCAGTTTAAATAATAAGATAAAATATGAGAAAACAATTCTACTTAAATAAGTTATTATACATATCATTACTATGTACAATGTTACTTTCCAAACCATATAAAGGAGGGGAACTACGTACTGAGGATTCGTTCCAGTATGGAAGATTTGAGGTTCGAATGAAGTCTGCGCCTGGGAGTGGAGTTGCCAGCTCATTTTTCACTTACAGAGACTTTTGGGAAGAAGGCTTAACTAGTAATAGCA
>JAYNUL010000192.1:0-3469 GCA_038281125.1 Fidelibacterota bacterium
TTTTCACCGTTTTTAGTATTTTAAATACCTAAATGAAAATTTCTGAACACTTTAAAAATAGAAACCCTTCTTCGGTCAGAAAAGCGCAGATAAGTTTTTCTAAACGTAATGACAAGGATTCTATTACAGTGATTAACTTAGCTATCGGCAATATTTCAAGACCAATGTACCCCGCGATGCGAAAAGCATTATTGGAATTAGGAACTGAAAGAAAATCTGACGGGGTTGTAAAATACACTCCCACGGTTGGTACGGATAACGCTAGAAATGCTTTTTTAAAAATTTTATCAGCTGAGGGATATGATAAAACTGGAATTCATAGTATGGTAACTGATGGAGGATCATCTGCAATGGAATTGATGCTATTGGGAGTCTGCGGACCAGCATCAAAAAATCCAATTTTATTTTTAGATCCAACATATACAAATTACATAGATTTTGCAAATCGTCTATCAATTCCTATAGTTTCTGTAAACCGTCAAATTGATGATAATGGCTCTTTCACAAGTTTAAATATGAATTCAATAGAATCAATTATTTCAAAAGAGAAGCCAAATGGTCTATTGTTCATCCCTTATGACAACCCAACAGGACAATTTTTATCAAAGAAAGTATTATGTGATTTGGCTGCAATAGCTGTTAAGAATGATATTTGGTTAATTAGTGATGAAGCATATCGTTCTTTATCATATGTTGGAAACGAACCCTCTAGTATATGGGCTTTAAATGAATCAGATGTTAGAGGGATATCTGGGAGAAGAATAAGTATTGAATCTGCATCTAAAGTTTGGAATGCATGCGGGCTTCGCATTGGTGGTCTTTTAACTGATAATTATGAATTCCATCAAAAAGCGATATCAGAGTACACAGCAAATCTATGTGCAAATTCGTTAGGGCAAGAAGTTTTTGGAGTGATGGCTGATGAATCACCTGAAAAAATACTTAAGTGGCAATTAGACCAGAAAAATTACTACATGAAAATAGCATTAAAGTTAAAAAAGGAATTTCAGAAGCATATTCCTGGAATTATTGTAACAGTTCCTGAAGCTGCAATTTATTTTATTTTAGATTTTAAGAATATTACTGACAATTATTTCACTACATCAAAATTTGTAGATTATTGTGCTTCTGATGGTAAAGTAAAATTAAAAGGAAAGTATTATACTGTGCTCTTGGCACCAATGGATGGCTTTTACACAAAACAAAATTTTGGAAAGACACAAGTGAGGTTAGCAATGGTTGAATCTGAAGAAAGGATGATGATCACGCCAATTATTTTAAAAAAACTATTATTGGAATATCTTAAATAAATATACCTTTTATTTATATTGACCAGTGTTTTTTACTGTTATATATTAAAGTATAACTTTAAATAATAAGTAGAATGTCTAAAATAAATCCGAAGGTAAAAAAACTTTATTATTCTATTGGTGAGGTCAGTGAAATGACCAACTTGAAATCATATGTGCTTAGGTACTGGGAAACTGAATTTAGTCAGTTAAAACCTCCAAAAAATAGGGCAGGGAATAGGACATACCGTCAAAAAGATATAGAAGTAATATTAAATATCAAAGATTTGCTCTATAAGAAAAAATTTACAATAGATGGTGCAAGAGTTGTCCTTCATGGAAAAGATAGGATAGTAAGTGAACCTAAGGATTCAAATTCATTATCTAATAATCAAAAAGTGGCCTTAAGTAACATAAAGAAGAATTTAGAAGAAATACTAAATATTATAAATGATTAATAAATCGGAGCGTGGCGCAGCCCGGTAGCGCACCACAATGGGGTTGTGGGGGTCGCAAGTTCAAATCTTGTCGCTCCGACTATAAATATAAAGGCTTTTATTGAATAGAATTTATTTTGATAATAGCCTTTTTTATTTCGTTGATTCTATATAATCTACCAGATGTATCTAGCTTTCAAGATAAGCTACCCTTTTTTACATAAAAAATAGATTGTTTAAAAAATATTAATTGGATTTATTGAAAGATTATTTATTATTTTTGAATTTAGAATTGTTAGGTTCAATTTGAATTGTAATTTATTGATGTTGGATATGCTTATATTGTTCTTGTTATAACTAATTAAAATTATGTTTACTGCTGAAATTATTTTTGTATCCATTACCTTGTTAATACTGGTTGGAATAACCTTTTATTTGAAGGTTCCAAAAGCTTCCATACCTTTACTTGTTATATATCTCATTTTCATAATTAGAAATCAATCATTCGACGAACCCGATAAGTTTAATATGGATTATCAAAATTCAAATATATCTAAAAATGTAGTATCTCTAGAAAATGAACGTAATATTGATTTACAATTAAATAACAAGGAAGTCGAAAAACCAATTGAGCCAAAACCATTAACTTTTGATTCAGAACCGAAGTTAATTGAAAAAAATAAAGTTGTTAAAAAAGAAATAAAACCTAAGAAAACCCTTAAGAAAAAACCGAACATAGAAAAAAATACTTCCTTAATTGTTCAAGATATCGAAATATGTAAATCAATTAACAAGAGAACTCCAGTAGGCTCAGATGTCGTTTTTATAAATGATGTTGATTCACTCTATTGTTTTACTAGAATTCAAAATCCTGGTCCGAAAAGAGAGGTGAAACATATCTGGTATTATGACAATCAAATGATGACGCAGGTTAGGTACAATGTTAAGAAGTCCACCATATACAGATCATGGACAAAAAAAACAATATTGTCTAATCAAATTGGTAAATGGAGAGTAGATATTCAAGATAATAATGGCATCATTATTGGTTCAAAAAATTTCGAAATTAAAAGTATTTCTGACGATAGTTGAAGACTTGAAAACTAAATATATTTTCTTTCTCTTTTTTGCTTTTAGTTGCCAAAGCATTTCAATCGAAAAAAACATTCCTATGAACTGGACAGAGTTTGACCTTGATATGCCAGAAGGGATAGTCGTTTTAAGAGGTGAAAATAAAAAAATACCTTTGAAAGCATGGGTTGCAAAAATTGATATGAATATTCCTGGTATGCAAATACGTGTGTTATCATCTAGCGATAAAGATAGAAAAAACACTCCAATGGAATTTCTTAATGAAACTGGTGCAAGAATTATTATAAATGGTGGATATTTTATTTCTGATAAAGACCCAGCACAGCACGTTGGATTATTAAAAACTTCAGGAATGCTTGAGGAACCTGCGAGCCATTCTATCTATAGAGATTCAGAAAGATATTTTATTACAAGGGGCGCCTTTGGAATTAGCAATGATGGGCTTCCTGACATTGCATGGTCTTCAACAAATAATGATTCAATTTTCGAATGGGCTTTTCCTCAGGATAATAGACCTGGAAATCCAAGTAAGGACATAGATTTCAAATCATCACAACATTGGGACATGAGGGATGCAATCCATGCTGGGCCGGTATTAATCCACTCAAAAAAAATTAACATTACCGTTGAAGAGGAAGTGTTTTTTAATAC
>JAYNUL010000193.1:0-3434 GCA_038281125.1 Fidelibacterota bacterium
TAAAGATCGAGTTGAGCATGAATTCAAACAATATGGTTGCAGAACTATATATCATTAATGTAAGAGGACAAAAAATTGAAACAATTTTTAATGGGAAATTAGAAAGCGGAAAACATAACTTCCGTTGGAATTCTGGTGCTAATCCAAGTGGTATTTATTTTTCTGTACTTGAAACCTTTGATAAAATTATAACAAGAAAGTTAATGCTCATAAAGTGATGGTTGTATGAACTTAAAAACATATGAAATTCTAAATGATCTTCTATTGCTTCAATGGGATGACGGGTCAGAAAATGCACTCCCACTAAAACCCTTAAGGGACAATTGCCCTTGTGCTAATTGCGCAGGTGAAACCGATGTATTTGGAAATATCTACAAAGGGCCGCCTCAAATTATGAATGAAAAAAGTTATCAAGTTAAGGGATTCCAACCAGTTGGATATTATGCTATTCGTCCATATTGGGAGGATGGGCATAGCGATGGTATTTTTTCTTACGAATATCTCAAAAAATTATGCAGTGCATTTGATAATTGATGATACAATACATAATTATAACCATTGCCTGTTTACCTATGATTTTCGGTCAAGAGGTAAAAGTTAAAGAGATCAAACTTTCCGGGTTAATCACTGATAAAAAGCAAGAAATCTCGGGCATGGACTGGTATGGAAACAGATTATTTTTATTACCAGAAAATTTGGGTGGATTTCTTTTTAGCATATCAAAAGATGAGGTTTTAAATGCAATCAAAAGTGGTGAAAATCTTCCAATAACACCAAAAAAAACAAGGTTTAAAACCCCAGATTATTCAAGTTTAATCAAGGGGTTCGATGGATTTGAAGCAATCGCATTTGATGGAGATAAAATTTATATTACCATTGAAGCAGAACACGATGGTGAAATGGTTTCTTATCTTGTTTGGGGTAAAATTAATTCAAAATCACTAGAAGTGGTTATAAATGAAAAAGATATACAAACCATAAAAACTCCAATTCAGCTTAATAACATATCATTTGAAAGTCTTTTAATAAACGATGAAGATATTATAATGATTTATGAAGCTAATGGTTCAAATCTTCGCAAAAATCCGACACAGACTGTGTTTTTTCATAGAAATAAAAACATATCCCAAATTAATTTTCCCAACATTGAATATAGAATAACTGATGCGACGAGAATGGATAATAATGGTAGATTCTGGGCTATCAATTATTTCTGGCCAGGGGATAAAAAACTTTTAAACCCTGGAAGAGATGATATTCTGAATAGGGTCAAGCAGGGTCGATCCCACTTTAAATTGGATCAAATAGAGCGCCTGGTTGAGTTTCAAGTAAATCAAGGTAAAATCTCAATTTCTGATACAAAGCCCATTCAATTATTTCTAGAATCAGATGCCTCCAGAAACTGGGAGGCAGTAGCACGCCTTGATGATAAAGGACTATTAATAGCTACAGATAAGCATCCGAGAATGATCCTTGGTTATGTTCAATTTAAATAGGTATTAATTGAGACCTATAATTCAGCACTCACACTTTAAAAATAAATAAACCGAATGGTAAGACAAATAACTACACTAATAATTCTTACGCAAGTTTTGTTTGGATGGGGTAAAACCGGTCATCGTATTGTTGGAGAGATAGCTGAAACCTATCTTACCAAAAATGCTAAAACTCAGATAAAAAAGTTGATAGGTCACCACGATCTTTCAAGAATAAGTAATTGGGCTGATCACATTAAATCTGATCCTGCTTGGAAACATGCAAACGATTGGCACTGGTGCACAGTTCCTGACGGTGAAGATTATGTGGCAGGTAAACATAAGGGGCTTGCAGTTGAAAAAGTCAAAGAGTTTATTAATGTCTTAAAGAACAAAAGATCTAAACTAGAAGATAAGCAGATCGCGCTAAAATTTCTGGTCCACCTTATTGGGGACCTACATCAGCCACTTCATGTAGGGAATGGAAAAGACCGTGGGGGAAATGATATGAGTCTGAAATGGTTTGGAAATCCTACTAATTTGCACCGGATTTGGGATACTGAGTTGATTGATTATCAACAATTAAGCTATACAGAATATGCTGACTATTTAAAACTAAATGAGGACAGAGGTAAGATTAGAAAATGGCAGGCAGATTCATTACTAACCTATGTTCATGAGTCAAGAGATCTAAGAAAACAATGCTACAAATTTGAAAATGATGAACTTAAGTGGGAATATTTTTATGCTAATAAGAGTCTGCTTGAAACAAGGCTACTCCAAGGCGGGGTTCGTCTTTCTGGTGAACTAAATCGAATTTTTAAATAAAACTATTCTTTCCTGCCTTGGGCAGCAACAGCATCAGCTTTTTTTGATATTTCATCTTGATCTCCCAAAAAATAACTTTTAATTGGTTTTAAATCTTCATCCAGTTCATAGACTAGCGGAACACCAGTTGGGATGTTAAGCTTGAGAATATCTTCATCTGAAATTTGATCTAAATACTTAACAAGAGCTCTTAAAGAATTTCCATGAGCAACAATCAATACTCTTTCTCCATCTTCAATCTCAGGCTTAATTACATCATACCAGTAGGGCATAAAACGCTTAACAGTGTCTTTGAGACTTTCTGACTTTGGTAGTAGATCAGCTGCAATTTCTGAATATAGCTTATCAAACCTCGGATGTCTTTCATCGTTATAATCCAGCTCTGGAGGAGGAATATCATAACTTCTTCTCCATATTAATACCTGCTCATCACCGTGTTTTTCAGCGGTTTCTGCTTTATTAAGCCCTTGAAGAGCACCATAATGTCTTTCATTCAGTCTCCAATCAAACTTTTTAGATACTCTGCTGAGACCCATTTCATCAATACAAATTTCCATTGTCCGATTTGCACGTTTCAATAATGATGTGTGGACCACGTCAAATTCAATTGCTTCTTCATTTAATAATTCCCCTGCCTTTTTTGCTTCTTCTTCACCTTTCTGCGTTAGATCTACATTGGTCCATCCTGTAAATCTATTTTCCAAATTCCACTGACTTTCTCCATGGCGTAATAAAACTAGTTTTTTCATTTTCTATCACCTGTGTTTTAATTTTTTACAATTTAAGCATAAGAAATTCCAACGCTATTATTTACGACAAAAGGTATTTTTAACTATATTATAATATGTGTGGGAGGAAAACTCTTTCAATGAGTAAAAGGGAAATCATTGAGCAATTAATGGTAGATGAATGGCAAGTTGAAGATTACACACCAAGCTATAATATTGCACCAACTCAAAACTCTTTGGTCTTGGTTCAAGAAAGAGGTTATAATATTGTAAGAAGTATGAGATGGGGACTAATCCCAACTTGGTCAAAAAATGAATTATATGGATCAAAAATGATTAATGCCCGCATAGAAACTGTTACAACCAAACCTTCATTTAAAAATCTTATCCCAAAAAATAGATG
>JAYNUL010000194.1:0-3430 GCA_038281125.1 Fidelibacterota bacterium
CAATTCGTACCCAAAAAATTGCTATCGAAAAAGAAATAAATGCAGCAATCATCATTGCATACCAGTTCCATTCTACTGGTTTTTCAAGAACGAAACTAAAGTAAAGTCCTAGAGGGGCACTGACTACTAGCACTCGTATTATCGTTATTAATAAGACCGGAAGCCCCTTTCCTAATCCTTGCATTACCCTTCCAGATGTAATTGCAATTGCAACCAGAGGGTACACTAAACATAATCTTTTTAAAAAACCCACTGATACACTAATTATTTCTCGGTTGTGGGTAAACCAGGAGGAAAATGTTTCAGCAAATATATAAACAAATGAAGATGAAACTAGAGTAATCAAAAATGCACTACTAATTCCATATCTTACAATACGATTTAGGGCACCTATTTCTCTAGCCCCATAAAACATTCCAACCAAGGTTGTTAATGCGCCTGCTATGGCGAATATCGGTAAAAAAATCAACATATCTAATCTACCAGCAACCTGGTATGCAGCAACTGTCTGAGATGAGTAAAAAATTAGTATCTTATTGAAAACCCCCTGCCCAAGCGCCATTATTATCATTGATAAGGATGAAGGCAGACCAACCTTTATTATATCCCACAAAATTATTTTTGAAGGAATAAAATCTTTCAATTTAAATGTAATGTAGGCATGGTCTTTTATGAAAAGCATATAAATAAATATTAAAAATACAATTAACTGAGAAAAAACTGTAGCCATCGCAGCACCCTTCACGCCCATTCCAAATCCAATGTTTCCATAGGCCTCTAATTTGAAAATAAATATTGGATCAAGTATAGTATTTAACAAGGTGCCAAGCCCAGCTACCATCATTGGAAATTTCATATCACCCTCACCCGCAAGAATAGATCTAAAAAATCCAGAGAAAACCATAAAAGGTAATCCTAGAACAATCATTGATAGATATTCCCAGGCAAGAATGAGGATTTCTCCTTCAGCTCCAAGTGCAATTAATATTTTTTCTCCATAATATATGCCTAATATGGTGAAAACAATGGCAATGCCCCCTGCCATTGCGAGAGCATGTTCTGCACTGTTGTCAGCACTTTTTTTGTCTTCATCTCCAATGAATCTTGCAATAGATGCGGTGACTCCAGACCCTAGTCCCATAGTAAGACCAAGCATTAAAAAAAAGATTGGCATGTTAAATGCAACACCTGCAATGGCATTACCGCCTAATTTGCCTATAAAAATCATATCAATTACATTATATAATGTATGAATTCCCATACCAAACATTATTGGAATTGCAAGCCTCCAAAGCGCTTTTGATGGGTCAGCAAGAAATGATGAGAGTCTTGATTCTGAATTTGATTTATAATCCACTTATATGACTGAACCGGTTGTTATTATAAAAACAATAAAATTTAGATTGGCCAAAGAATGGGTAAAATAAATACAGCCATGATCCAGAAAATAAATGCCAAAGGAAAGCCGACTCGAATGTAGTCACTAAATTTATAACCTCCAGGTCCATAAACCATTAGATTGGTCTGATAACCTACCGGAGTAATAAAAGATGCTGACGCTGCAAAGGCTACAGCAAAGACAAATGCTCTTGGGTCAAATCCCATCTGCTGAGCCACAGCTATTGAAATTGGAGTCATTATTATTGCAGTTGCCGCATTAGAGGATATTTCTGTAAGAAAAATAGTAATGAAATAAATGAGTGCTAATAGAACTCTTGGTTGCCACTCAGACGGTACTGACTCTGTTGCAGAGGATATTAAGCCTGCTATCCATCCCGCCGTCCCGGTCTTTTGAATCACAATGCCAACAGGTATTAAAGCAGAAATGAGGATAATAACCTGCCAATTAATAGACTGATAGCTCTCTTGAGGCGTTAGTATTTTTAATGCTAGAAGTATTACTACACCCAGCATTGCACTTTTAACTATAGGCATGAACCCGAATGCGGCAAGAGCTATTGTACCAATTATTACAACAATAGTCATCCACCAGAATCTTTGTTTTCTGAGTTCAGCGTCTACTTCGCCTAAAACAACAAACTCATTGGTTTTTGATAATTCATTTACCTTGTTCTTTGGTCCATATACCAATAAAGTATCATATGCACTAAGTATAACATGGGCAATCTTTTCTCTGACAATTGTTCCCTCTCTTCTAATTGCAAGTATGAATGAGCCAAATCTTCTCCTAAAATTACTTGTCATTAAGCTCTTACCAACCAAGTCAGATTTATCGGTAATCAAACACTCCAAAACCACATTGTCTTCTTGCTCCAGTTCTTCCTGAGTCAGTTTTTCATCTGTTAATAATGCGACCTTCTCAACCTCTTTCATTCTTAGGAAGTTTTCAAGTGTGCCCCGTACAAAAAGAACATCTCCTTCTTTTAACTTTGTGAGCCTAATCATATTTGTAATCATTTTGTTATCTCTCAATATATCCAAAACCATTACATCGTAGTTTTTATTTATACCTCTTTCAAGACATGTTCTACCATTCAAGGGGGATTCAGCAGTGATTCTCATTTCAGTCAAATAACCACCCAAACGATAACTTTTAGTCAGGCTTGATGTGGAAGTACGGGAAGGTAAGATCATAGGTGCAATAAATAGAATATATAACAATCCAACAACCATGAGAATTGCTCCATATTTGAAGAATTCAAACATCCCCATCGGCTCAACTCCTGGAACTTTTACATAGATTGAATTAACGAGGAGATTTGTACTTGTTCCAACCAATGTTAACGTTCCACCAAGAATAGCAGAGTAACTTAGAGGAATTAACATCTTAGAGGGACTCATCTTATACTTTTGAGCTAATCTAATGGAAACAGGCATAAAGATTGCAACAATAGCTGTATTATTGACTACGGCAGAAGCAACCCCAATGGTAAAAAGGTACACTGCTCTACCAATCAATATAGATTTGTCAGCAAGACGCCTAACTCTGACAATGAGATATTCCAAAATCCTTGTCTTTTGTAAAGCTCTACTGATAATAAATAGAAAAGCAATTGTTATCACTGCAGGATTTGAAAAGCCAGAAAGCGCCTCCGATGGGGTTAAATATCCCAACATAAAAAGAATGGTCAATAGTATCATTGCCGTGACATCAATTGAAAACATCTCCGTTACAAACATAATAAAACCAAACAGGAGTAGAACCATGACTAGTATTATATCAGGCGTCATAACTATTTTGATTTTTCAACCAATCTAATTAGGCTAGTTGAACGGATGTTCACCAACAGAGGTCTTTTTGTTTTTAAACTTTATTTTTGATGCAGGCTTTGGTTCATGAGATATTGTTTCTTCACAGACTGAATCAACTATTGAATTTAATATATTATCTTTTCTTATATCATTTAAAACAGTCATAACAAGTATTGGATATTCATGCTGAGGCAATGCCAACTCCCAATCATCAAAC
>JAYNUL010000195.1:0-3413 GCA_038281125.1 Fidelibacterota bacterium
GAAAAGGCCTATGAATTAGATCCAGTTCCTCAAGGCCAAACAACCAGTGACAGACGATTAACTGCTCTATTTCTAGGTTATTATTTAAAAAACAATTTTGAGAAATGTCAGGAGATAAATAAAAATATTGTTGATATAGATATAAGAACCTGGCTTCTTAATTTTCACCTGCATAAGACTAACAATGTTGATTGTTCGCAATCCTCATGGTTCCTAAAGGGAAAAAATGATTACATAAATTCAGACTGGAAAATGGAAATTGACAGATTCCATTTAAATAGTGAAGAATTAAATTCTGAATTACTAGATACAGTAAAAGCTATCTAAGGGTATTTAGTTCTGTAGATTTTTTAATTATCTCCTCAACAGATAATTTATCTACATCTTCTCCATATATTTCATTTTCAAACCACTTAACAAAATCTTTAGTTCGATTCCATTTCCAATAGGACCAAACCAATTTAGCATTTTTAGTTTTCATAACACCTAACTTTAGGGTGTTCATCCTAGTATCAAGATGACTCTTATCCACTAAACCACTTTCCACTTTGTCGTAAACATCAAATATATCAACCAGGTAGGTCAAAATAGCCATTTGTACTCTTGTTTCTTCAGTAGGCGTTAAATTGTCAGCATCCCAGTCTTTAGCCATAAATTCTGCATATTCTTTATTAGTAGAGGTTTGAAAATACCTTTCATAAAGTCTTTGTGTAAGGGAATGACCAAACTGTGCTTTAGTAATTATATTTTGCTGTTTTATTTGCATACCTAGATATATAACAGAGACAACAACGCCTAAGGCAGCAATTATTTAGACAATTAAAATGATTAAATCTTGATTTGCCATTTTTCCAGTGAACTTTTGATTATATTTAAATCCTTAGTTATGACTGTAACAATTTTTATGACTATTTAGTTACGACGTATTCTGAATCAAGTTTTTTTATTTCTTTTCTTAAAAATAAAATTGCCAAAAGATTGGGAACAGTTGCAATTGGACCGATAACTGTAGCTATATCCCAAACAATTTTTGTATCAATTATTGCTGCTGTAAAAAAAGCGCCAACATAAATTATTCTGTAATAAAGAACCCATCCCTCTCCAAACAAATGAACCGTCGCTCTATCGCCGTAATAAGACCATGCAATTGCTGTTGAAAAGGCAAATAATAGTAAACCTATAGCAACAATATATTGACCATATTCACCAAATACACTTCTAGTAAAAGCCTTTCCAGTAAGATCAGCTCCAATAAGAAGTGAATTTCCTTCTACGGATAAATTTTCGGTCTTTAATTTCCCTTTTTCAATTTCTATAAACCCATTAAATATCTGTCCATCTTCTTTATAAATTATCTGCTCTGCGACGGATCGATTGTGCATTAATGTAATGGAACTGTTTTGCATTACTCCATCTTTTATTGCTACTTTTCCTGTAAAGGTTTCTGCTCCAGAGCAGGATAGAATATAGTTCTGAAGAACGGCAATATCATCTTGATTTTGATCGGAATAACTTCCTTCCAAGTAACACATAGCACTTTCTTCAAACCTATTTTCAAATTTTTCAGTCCAAACACCTGAAGAAAGAATAACTAAACCAGTTATTGTGCAAATAATTATAGTGTCAATGAAGGGCTCTAAAATGGAGACCATACCTTCTTCTATAGGATTTTCGGTTTTGGAAGAAGCATGTGCAATAGGAGCTGAACCCTGCCCCGCTTCGTTTGAATATAGCCCTCTATTTACTCCTCTAGTTAAAGCGGCTGCTACTGAAGCTCCTAAAAAACCTCCCACTGCTGCAGCAGGTGTAAATACGTGTACAAAAATAGATTGAAGAGAAGGAATTATATTTTCATAATTCGAGATGATTACCGCAAATGATCCTACAAGATACCAGAAAGCCATGAAAGGAACTAATTTAGATGCAATTTGAGCAATTCTCTTTATACCCCCAATAATTACCATCCAAAGCAATACTGCAAGAACAGCTCCTGTTACAAACTTAGGTATATGAAAAGTATCATTCATGATGACAGCTATGCTACTAATTTGGGGCATGTTTCCTGTACCAAGACACATGAGTAGCAAGCAAATAGAAAATAAAATTGCCAACCACTTCATGTTAAGACCATTTTCTATGTAATACATTGGTCCACCAGAAATAGATCCATCGGGTAATACCTCGCGATATTTATGCGCAAGGGTAACTTCGACAAATTTAGTAGTCATTCCGAAGAAAGCTGTAATCCACATCCAAAAGATAGCTGCTGGACCACCTAAAAATATAGCCAATGCAACTCCACCAATGTTTCCAGTACCTACAGTTCCGGAAAGTGCAGTTGTGAGGGCTTGGAAAGGAGTTGTTTCTCCTTGAGTATCTTCTTTTACATATCTACCACTAAGGATTCTCCAACCATGTTTAAAGTACTTAATTTGAGGAAAACCTAAGTAGATAGTGAAGAAAATCCCTGATCCAATCAAGAAAACAGGAAACCAGTATTGATCAACTAGCCAATAAGTTAGAAATTCAAGAACAAATGTAAAAGTTTCCACTATCCTAGATGGGCATCTAATTCAGTAAAACCACCGATATAATTACCGTCCATAGTGATTTGAGGAAAAGTTCTTGCTTCAGGGAATTTATTGACAAAATCCTCTCTCGTGTAATCTACATCTAGCATATATTTTTTATATTCTAGAGATTTCATTTTGCAAAGCATTTCGGCTTTGTCACAGAATATACAATTTGGTTTTGACCAGATTTCTATCATTGCTATTTCTCAGTTTAATGTCAGTATGTAATGGAGGTTTTTATGATACTTGATGGTTTTAAATTTTCTATAAGTTTTTTAAAAGATAATTTTATTAAGTTGTTACTTGTACAATCTAATTAAAAGTGAATTCAATGGAATTGAATCAAAGTAACAACATAAATTACCTCTCTTCGGGGCAAGGTGCCCCGTTATATCTTATTCACGGTTTTCCTGACTGTGCTGAAAATTTTAAGCATCAGATTAATTTCTTTGCCGAAAGAGGCTTTAAGGTGATAGTTCCATATTTACCTGGTTATCATGAAAATGATGAGGAATTAGATACTTACCAAACTTTGAGAATATCCGAAGTTCTAGTAGATTTTATTGAATCAGTAAGTGGTGAAGAAAAAATATTTCTCTATGGACATGATTGGGGTGCACCAATAGCTTACGGTATTGCTCAATTGAGACCTGACTTAATTGATAAATTCTCTGCCGCATCAGTACCTCACGGAATCAATGTGCAAACAGCTTTCTTGACAAACGGCGATCAACAAAGAATGTCTTGGTATATGTTCTTCTTTCAATTACCTATTGCTGAAATTTCAGTACCTTTAAATGACTATGAATTCATTCATAGATTATGGAGAGAATGGTCACC
>JAYNUL010000196.1:0-3364 GCA_038281125.1 Fidelibacterota bacterium
ACTTTTTTCTTCATCTCTCCTTGCTCCACCAAAAGCAACATCAAATTTATACTTATCTAAAGCCATCTTTAATGCTTGGGTTTTCATAATATCAGTGTGAACCTCTGAACCATGATCAAGAGGATTAATCTTATTCCTTTTTCCCTCTGGGTTTGTGAATACTATTAATTCGAATTTTTCTTTAGCGGCAATTTGATCTCTAAATTCATACATCTCTTTGAATTTCCATAAAGTGTCAACATGCATTAATGGAAAAGGCAATTTTCCTGGGAAAAATGCTTTTTTTGCAAGATGCAACATGACAGAACTATCTTTCCCAAGAGAATAAAGCATCACTGGATTGATTGCTTCTGAGAAAGCTTCTCTAATGATATGAATAGATTCTGATTCTAAATTGTCTATATGCGTTTTCATATTTCTTATGGAGGCTGAGAACGGAATCGAACCGATGTTAACGGAGTTGCAGTCCGCTGCATGACCACTCTGCCACTCAGCCATGATATGGATTATATCAAAAATTAATAAGTGTAAGAGTCCTCTTTAAATGGTCCATCAGGACTTACCCCAATATACCTTGCCTGCTTGTCTGATAGTTTTGTTAAAGTGCCTCCAAACCCCTTTACCATCAACTCTGCAACTTCCTCATCAAGTTTTTTTGGCAACACCTTAAGAGATACATTTCTCTCTTTTTTAGGCAATTTTGCGAATTGCCCTTTAAAAAGATATATTTGTGCAAGCACTTGGTTGCAGAATGATCCATCCATAACCCTACTTGGATGCCCTGTTGCAAGAGCTAAGTTTACAAGTCGCCCTTCTGCCAGAAGCAGCAAGTAATCATTTTGTGATCTTAAAACTTTATGAACGCCTGGCTTAATTTCACGCCATTCATATTTTTTTAAATATTTAACGTCTATCTCATTGTCAAAATGTCCAATATTACACACCACGCATGAAGATTTTAATGAATCAAGCATATACCTATCCAAAACATTGATATTGCCAGTAGTAGTCACAACAAGATCATATTTTTTAAGTAAGTTTTTATTAATATTTTTTGGATTATCTGTATCTCCATTGCTATAGGCTGAAACTACACAATAACCATCAAAACATGCTTGCATAGCACATATAGGGTCTACCTCTGTAATATCCACAATCATTTTCTGATTATTAAGTGCGTCTGCTGTGCCTTTTCCAACATCGCCATAACCGATTACTAAGGCTTTCTTGCCTGATAGCAGTGTATCTGTCGCTCTTTTAATAGCATCGTCAATCCCATGCCTACAGCCATACTTATTATCATTTTTTGATTTAGTTATAGAATCATTAACATTAATAGCTGGAACCTTTAGCTCTCCTTTTGCCAGCATTTCCTTTAATCTATGAACTCCTGTAGTTGTTTCTTCTGAAATACCGTGAATGTGATTAAGCATTTCTGGGTATTGTTGATGTACTTTGATGGTAAGGTCTCCACCATCGTCAAGAATCATATTGGCATCCCAAGGCTTGCCATCTTTGCATATTGTCTGTTCTAAGCACCACTCATATTCTTCTTCCGATTCTCCTTTCCATGCAAAAACTGGAATGCCCGCAGCAGCTATAGCAGCAGCAGCATGATCTTGTGTTGAAAATATATTACATGATGACCATCTAACCTCAGCACCCAAGTCAATGAGTGTTTCAATAAGGACTGCTGTTTGGATGGTCATATGAATGCAGCCCATAATCTTGGCACCTTTGAGAGGTTGATCATCTTTGTACCTTGCTCTCAATGCCATCAGAGCTGGCATTTCATCTTGAGCCAATAAAATTTCTTGCCTGCCAAATTCAGCAAGAGTTATATCTTTTACCTTAAAATCAGACATCAGTCTTCGTAGTAAGAATATCTTTCAATATCATCTTCTTCAGTCTCTTCGCCATATTGGATTTCAATAATCTTGCAAGTCTCTTCAAATGGGTTGGTTATTTGATGCCAGTCGCCCAACTCAACCGTAAGTTGGTCAAATCTAGATAGCTTTATTTCTTTAGTGCTTTCAGGCGATTCTTTTGAATAATTAACAATACACTGACCCTCTGAGACTAACCATATTTCGCTTCTTTTGAAATGCTTTTGCAAGCTCATGCCTTTTCCAGGTTTTACTATAAGTTCTTTTACCTTTACACCTTCAGACTCAAATAGATTATAAAAATTCCCCCAAATCCTCTCTTCGCCATCGTATTGCCAGTTTTTTAGTATCCAGCTACTAGAATTTTTTTTGTCATCTCCTCCGACACTGAAAACAAAATTTACCCCATCAACTGACATTTCTGGAATGTTATCTTTGCCCCTATCGCCACCGTTACAGAAATTTATTTCACTTTCAGGATACATATTTTTAATTTTTACTAGTGCTTGGGTTGCGCTTCCAAGCTCATCGTCATCGAAGTCGATTACTTCATCCACTTCTTTAAGATTCTCTAGGACAGATTTTCTTTCCTCAAAAGGCATAAAGGCTTTACCTTTTTTATTTACCAACCACTGATCACTATTTAGGGCAATTATTAAGTGGTCTCCATATGCTTTTGCAGATTTTATATAGGAGATGTGTCCTGAATGAATAGGATCAAAGCCACCGCTAACAACTGTAATTTTCATGTGCTAATTTTAAACTAATTTAATTGGCTTTTCCCAAAGAAAGCCTTGATTTTCCCGACCAAAATGTCCGTAGTTTGTTGTTTTTTTGTAGATAGGTTCAAGAAGATTGAGATCATTTATGATTCCACTTGGTGTTAAATTAAAATTTGATTTTACCAATTGCTCAATTTCATTAAGATTTAAAGTCTCAGATTCAAAAGTATTAATGAATATAGAAACTGGCTCACAAACTCCAATGGCATACGAAGCCTGTACCTCGCAATATTTACAAAGATCTTCACTTACTATTGATTTTGCCACTCTGCGCAATGCATAAGCTGCAGAGCGATCAACCTTGGAGGGATCTTTCCCAGAAAAAGCCCCTCCACCATGACGAGCCATACCTCCGTAAGTATCAACAATAATCTTGCGGCCAGTTAAGCCACAGTCACCAACAGGTCCGCCTATTTCAAAACGTCCTGCTGGGTTAATAAAAAATTTAGTCTTATCGTCTAAAAGGTCTTGAGGAAGTGTTTTATTAATAATCTCCTCTTTTATAAGTTCTTGTAATTGTACTAATGATAAAGCTGGATCATGCTGACTAGAAAAAACTATAGAATCTATTCTTTGTGGTTGGTAGTCATCACTGTATTCAACAGAGACTTGAGATTTAGCGTCTGGCCTTAACCCATAGCTCTTATCTTTTCGTAGCGCCTCATGTTTTAAGGTTAGCCTGTGTGCCAAGGCAAT
>JAYNUL010000197.1:0-3353 GCA_038281125.1 Fidelibacterota bacterium
TCCAAAATAACCAAATTAGTATGCTTTGACAGCACTGAGATACTCACATTAGGAAATAAGCTGTATACGGATGTAATGGTGCCATCAATCACTCTCTTGGACGGCTCAATATCTCTTAGTTTTTCAATCCGCTTAAATGGAAATATAACTCGTGAATTCTGTCCGTAGTTTTCAACAACATTAATATTATCCAATCCGTAAGGATAAAAAGTATCTTTATGGAGTGATTTAATGTGATATCCCTCGAGTAGAGTCTCATGCAGTATCTTCCAGTTAGCCTCATCTTCAATCCCAGATTGATTAATCAACACTTGATCTTCAGTGAAATAGTCTAGAGCTTCATCTAGAAATTTTTTATCAATATCGCCATCTTGGCAAACATACACAATCCCACCTTTTTCAAAAGCTTTCACCTGTTTGAGTCCATGGTCGGCAGGATCAATGCCTGGAAAACCATCAGCACCGGGAATATGTCTATTCTCTCCCTTTAATCCATAAGTCCATCCATGATAGGGACAAACAAAAGATTTTTTGCATCCACTACCCGAAGCAACTTGCATGCCTCGATGCCTGCAAGCATTTATAAATGCATTTATATTATTTTCATCATCCCTAGTTACAAGAATTGGAGTCCCAGCTGCAATTCTTGATACATATGAACCTTTTTCAGGTAGAGCGCTTGAGGGGCAGAAGGGTATCGGTAGAGATCGTAGAAGTTTAATTTCATTATCAAATCGCTCTTGATCTAAATAATTTTTAACAGGCTCTTTCCAAACCTTGCTACCTAAATCAGTTGTTTTATTATCTATATGCGAAAAGACACGCTCAATGATTTCTTCATCATTCAGCAATAAGGATGTTGGGCTGGCAAGTGAGTAATGTTTTGATTCAGACATTAACTTAAATTATCACACAGAAGCATTATTTATTTAAAGCGAGACTGAATCGAGTTTAATTAGATCCAATCAGGACATGGAAGATTGTTATTAAGAAGAAAATTCCTGTTATAGAGTTTTGTTTGATATCTTGCACCGCTATCACACAGAATGGTTACTATATTTTTATTTGGACCAATTTTTTTTGCCATTTCAAGAGCACCAGCTACGTTAATTCCGCTGCTACCACCAAGAAATAACCCTTCCTTTTCTACTAACTTAAACATTACATCGAGTGCATATGAGTCATCGATTTGAAAAGGATAATCAACATTAAGATCTTCAAGATTTTTAGTTATCCTTCCTTGACCAATCCCTTCAGTTACAGATGATCCTTCAGACTTAAGTTCTCCGTTTGCAAAAAAATTATAGAGTGCGGCACCCATTGGATCAGCAAGGCCTATTTTTACATCAGGATTATTTTTTTTTAATGCTAAAGAGACTCCTGTTAATGTTCCGCCAGTGCCAACTGAGCAAATGAAGCCATCAACCTCATTTTTCAAGTCAGATAATATTTCAGGTCCAGTATCATTAAGATGCCCATTAAAATTAACTTGATTATCAAACTGATTAGCCCATAAAACGCCATTTGGATTTACTTCTTTTTCAGCAACTCTTTTTGAGAATTTTACATAATTATTTTCATCTTTATATGGCACTGCAGGGACTTCAATTAATTCAGCTCCACAAGCTCTAAGCGTTGATTTTTTTTCTTCTGTTTGAGTGTCAGGTATTACTATGATAGTTTTTAGATTATATGCATTGCCAACAAGAGCCAGACCAATGCCTGTATTTCCGGCAGTACCTTCAACAATAGTACCACCCTCAGAAATGAGTTTATTCTTGAGTGCATGCTCGATAATATACTTAGCGGCTCTATCCTTGACAGAACCACCAGGATTCATAAACTCACCTTTTCCAAAAATATTGCATCCAGAAATTTCTGAAAAATAATTTAGCTTTATCAGCGGAGTGTTTCCTATGAATTTTGTGATCATAGACCAGAATCTCCTGGATCCCAATCCATAGTATCTATCAATGAATGTTTAACTCTTCTGGCTGGAATCCCTGCCACAGTTTCTCCATCACTTACATTATTTAAAACTAGACTTCCTGCTGCTACTATGGCGTTCTTTCCAATGGAAATATTTCCTAGAATAGTTGAAGAAGCATAAATAGTTGCGCCATCTAATACATCAGGGTGTCTTTTGCCCGTTTCTGTTCCTTTCCCTCCGAGTGTAACCCCCTGAAAAATTGAAACTTTAGATCCTATGTTTGATGTTTCACCAATGACTACCCCAGTTGCATGATCAATCATGACACTGCTACCAATTTTTGCTGCAGGATGTATATCTAATCCAAAAACCTCAGATGTTCTTCCCTGAAGAAATAATGCCAAAGTATGACGGTCATTGCTCCAAAGATGATGGGCTGCTCTGTAGCAGGATAGGCCAAGAAAACCTTTATAAAAAAGTAATGGAGTAGAGAGATATTTGCATGCAGGGTCTTGCTCCATTATAAATTCTAGGTCTGCAACGATGGAGTTTTGGATCTCAATATCAGACAGGTATGTTTCTAATAGAAATTTTCTTATATCCATTGCTGTCAATGCATCGCTATGAAGCTTTGATGCGAGGATGGATGCAACAGCAGAAATGAAATCTTTCTGTGACAAGATAAGGGAGTAAAGATAACTTCCAAGACTAGGTTCAGCCTCAACACGAAGCTTAATCTCGTCCTTGATTCTGGACCAAATATTTTCCATTTTTAAATTAACTTACTCAAACAAAGAATTAGGATTTTTCATTGATTTAATCTCTAACATGTTTCCACTAGGATCTTTGATAAAAAAAGTTTCTTGTTCTCTAGGTTTTCCTTTAAAACGCAAGTATGGCTCATCAAAATACTTAAATTCGTCCTGCGAATCAATTCTTTTTTTTATGCTTTCATAAACATTGAAATCAAGATGTACTCCAAAATGAGGTACAGGAACATCTCCCATGTCTACTGGATGAATTTCTTGAGTAATAGTGGATTCAGATTTATGAAGTGTTAATTCATTGCCCCAAAAGTTCACGTCTTGCCACTTTCCTTCCTCAAAATCACCCAATTCACAACCCAAAATTTCACAATAAAATCTTTTGGATTTTTCCATATCGTTAACATTAATAGCTAAGTGAAAAGTTGTATTCATAATATTTTTAAAGATTGATTATTAAGTATATTTTTTCAAAGTCTTCTGCATATATTAAACATGATTTTGCTTCATTCAACTCTGCACATAAATCTTTTTAAGATTATCCTTGTCAAATACCTTTTTTATAAAGAAGTTAATTAAATTATTTAAAGAAACTGCTTGTAAAGTGTTTACATTTGATATTTTTTTTAATTAAATAACTTTGTCGTGATTTGATCCTA
>JAYNUL010000198.1:0-3340 GCA_038281125.1 Fidelibacterota bacterium
ATTCAACCTGATAACCAATATTTTCAGAAATGGTAGTTTGAGTCATAGCTACATTGCTACTTGAACCTAAATAAAGACCAGTATTCAAATTTCCTGCTATGGTTAATCTATCAGCAGTAACATTACTTCCTTGAATTGAAATACCACTTCCTGTTTGCCCAGCACTATTACCTCCCAAAAGGGTTTTTGAAAAAGAAAAAACATCACTATTTAGGACATAGATGCCTCCACCATCATCACCTTGTGCAATATTATTTGATATAAGACACTGATTAAATTCAATATTGTTTCCAGCAAAAGAATATACACCGCCACCCCGTCCAGAAGCTTCATTTTCATAAATCTCAACATTATTGAAAATAATATTTTGTGCATAACTCAAAGCCACACCACCACCACTGTTAGGGGTAGAATTATTGTATATTAGGACATTTTCTAAAACAACGTTATTGTCATCAATATATACACCACCAGCTAAATTCCCTTGCCCACCTGTTACACTTAAATTTTTGATAGTAGAACCATTGGAAGTGCTAATTACTGTAGCCTGTTGCTGACCATCAATAATTGTATTTGGTCCACTTCCATTGAGTGTGAGATTATTAGGTAGTGCGGAAGATTCGCCTATAATTTCATAGTAAACACCTTCCCCAATATGAATAATATCTTCAGGTTGAGACTGATCTATGGCGTATCCAATGTCTCTGTACGGAGCAGTAACAGTACCTGGATTATTATTATCTCCATAAATCGATACATACTTATTCGGATTGTATGTTGCAGTGCCTAAACTACTTTCGTATGCTCCAATATCTGGATTAGAACCTGTTGGATTTGGTCTTAGGTTGCCCAAAATGTCTGTGGAAGGAGTCTCAAACGAATAGGTACCAATTGCTGGAGAATCACTCCCCGTTCCAATGAGAGGGGAATAATCCTGCAAACTAAAATCACCATTCTCCGGATCAGTAAAATATGGAAAACTAGAATTTATTATACCAATTGATAATGACTGGCTATTGCCATCATTATCAATGAGGGGAGCACTATGATTGAATGAATTAATGAACCATAGGTTAGATCTTGCACCTTCATCGCCCTGAAACGTAAAACTTTGAGGAAGTTCCAAAACAATTGCAGAATTTAAAAATACAGTATTCCAATCATCATCCTCTCCCTGAGACTGATGATCTATTAAAATGGTAAACCCTGGATCATTTTCTGCTATGGTTACATTTTTAAATACATTCAGATAAGGGTCGTCGCCACTTACCCTTCCCTGTATTCTCAGATTACCTCTATTTTCTGTAAAAATACAATTTTCTATTGTTGATTTTTGAAATCGATATTCAACATTGTTTTTTAGTATCAGGTTTTTAAATGTGCTATATCTACCATCATAGGCATTGATCGCCATTCCATGATCCATATCCTTAATCGTAAACCCATCCATAGTAAAGTTCACATCAATGATATCAAATAAGTTCATTTGGACAATATTCGACGAACCATTGATAATAGTCTGTTCTGGACCTGCCTCAGAACGCAAGGTGACGTTAGGTCTATATATGGTAAGTGTTTCACCTATATGATATTCATCTGGTGCAACTACTATTGTTTGATCAGGCTCAACCAACCTAATTGCTGTTGGGATATCTGGAAGATCAGATGGCACATGAATATCTCCCGTAGGGACATTATAACCAACAGCAGAAACCGATATGGTACCACTATTATTAGGAAAGTTTTCAAAATTAAACCCTAATTCGCCACTGTAAGCACCCAGTGGAGGACTTGGAATATGGATCCAAGGTTCAAATTTGCCATAGGGTTGAAGGATAAAGGGTATTTCAAATTCATTGGTAATACTGATGATTCCATCAGGGGAGGTCACGGATTGCAGATTGATTGCTTCTTCTCTTAAATTGTAAATGAATATATTTTGGCAGCACGCTCCGTTTGTGGAAACATTTCCAAAATCAATGCTGGTTGAGGAAACATAAATTCCATTACTACCACTATTACCAATATCATTTCTGGTCCCATCTGAATCACTAAAAAACAGATTTGGGTCACCCATGTTAATTATTGGCGAACCAGATTGAGGAATAAATGCACCGTCCAACAACGGATCCTGGTCCAGATTACCATTTCCCCATTGCAAACGAACACTCAGATCATAGCCGTTTCGATCAATAAAGTTGCTTTGAGATCCTTGTACCAGGGTATAACTGACATCAACATATCCATCAAAATTAATAGTTCTGTATAAGCTATGATTATCCCAAATAATAGAATTGTGGATAACACTACCACCATCTAGCTTCATCAAAAGAGGGTAGTTATTGTAACTGCTTTCATCTCCATTTTCTATTATAGTACAATTTGATAATGAAGCACCAAAACCATAAAGAGCAGCTGCACCATAATTTGAAGTATTTTTATCTATAATGGTCTTTACAATGATTGGATTATCAGGAAGGTATATCCCCCCTCCTTCATAGGTTGCATGATTTTGCCTAATAACACAGTCGTATATTATCGATCCTTCTCCACCACCGTCGCCTCCAATGCCACCGCCATTACATTGCGAATTTTCTGTTCCAAAGTTGAAATCAATTATGCTGTGAGAAATTTTTAATGTTCCTCCCGTATTTTTAAAAATTCCAGCACCTTTACTCTCTGCCTGATTATTGGTTACATGGAGCTTAAGAAGTTGTGGAGACGCATTTGCATCAATAAAGATACCACCGCCGCAGCGACCAGAAGAAGCAGCATGAGCACCTGTCTGACCTATTCCATTTTGAATTTTAAATTCAGATAGTAGTGCGTCATCACCTGCATATTGACCAAAATAAACCACACTTCTCTCTTGGCTACTTCCATCCAAGATTGTAGTTGTCCAATCTTCTCCAATGATTTTGACATTCTTATTAACAATTATGTTCTCGTAGTAGGTTCCCGAAGCAACAAATATTGTATCGCCATCATTTGCAGCATCAATAGCTTCTTGAATTGTAGGTATCTCTGTTGGTACCAAAACAATACCGTCGCTAAAATCAATCCCATATCCACTCACATTAAAGGTTCCTACTTCTTCTTCGCTGGTCTCTAGGATCATCACTCCATCTTGTGTTCCAGACGCAGATGGGGAGAACTCAAATGTTATTTCTTTCTTAGAGTGCTGATTAAGAGATAGCGGCAGCTCAGTGTCCAAACTGAATTGGAGGTCATCAGAACTGGAGCCTGCGATATTATAATCATTAATATCTTTGTGGGAAGTAATGTAGATGGATTTTTCTTTAGTATCACCAACAGCGGTGAATCCAAAATCTAGATCAGT